>CBDUIU010000221.1:0-6639 GCA_965367335.1 uncultured Saprospiraceae bacterium | reverse complement strand
GCCCTTCAGATGCAGGAGGAGGAAGAAGAGGCACTGATGCCCAAAAGAGATAAAGGAAGTCCGCGGCATGCCAGTAAACAACTCAGTCAACGGGTAAAAACTAAGAGCGATCGTGGGCAAAAATTACCGGATCAAGTCCGAACGGAAATGGAAGGATCTTTTGGTCGGGACTTTAGCAAGGTCAATATTCATACAGATAGTGAGTCTGTTAAGATGAACAAAGCCTTAGGCGCTCAGGCATTTACTCATGGCAAAAACATCTACTTCAATGCCGGTAAATTCTCACCTGAACGGGCAGACGGGAAAAGATTGTTAGCGCACGAATTAACTCATGTGGTACAGCAGGGTGGGGGAGCTATTAAAAGGTTGCCGGAGCAAGTGATCCAACGAAAAAAGAAGAAAAAGGTAGTCCACAATAAGGTGGAGAAAAAATTGAAGAAACTAGTGGCAGATGGGAAACATAAAAAAGCGGTAACTTACCTGATGAAGCAATATGGCTTTGTTAGTTCGTTTTTAAAAGTAAAAATTGTTGACACGATGGATGGTGCGTACGCCACAACTTCCGGCAAATTAAAAGCCGGGGCGGAACAAACCATTACTATTCCTAAGACCTTGTTTAAGGAAGACTTTGCTTTTATCGTTCGGACGATTGGCCATGAATTTCAGCATGTTTTACAACGGTCCCAGAAAAAGCCGATCAAGAATCAAAAGGAGCGGGAATTCCTCGCATGGAGTTGGGAAGCCCTGGATGAAAACGCGCCTGCTTACAGCTTAAAAACAACCGCCTGGCACGCAAAAAAAGCATTGAAGTATTATGATCAGATGCCGGCCAAATTAAAAAAGAAGCATAAAAGCCGAAAGAAAAAACTAGATAAACTTATCAAAAAGGCTGCGGCTAAAAAATGATGATTTATATGAAATACATTTTTATTGTTATCTTTAGTTTGTTGTTAAGTTGTTCAAATAATCAAACCATGGCAGATTTGCAATTATCTCTTGAGGCGACCAAATCTCAGTACGCTATAAAAGATCAAATTCCATTAACCCTTACCTTAAAAAATACAGGAAAAGAAGTTTGCTGGGTCAATGCTCGTTTGGGTGTTGGGTATCCGGACACGGATGAGCGGGAAGTTTATTTATTGATTAGCAAAACGGATAGTAATAGTGAATATGACGGCTACCTGGATTATCAGGTAGATTATCGGCCTAAGCCCCCGGAATGTGCCGCATTGGAGAAGGAACAAAGCCTGAGCAGATCTTTGGATCTTAATTTCTGGTATAAAATGACGGAAGCCGGGACTTATTCTATTCGTGCAGTTTACCACGCGGCAGCTGATGAGGATTGCCCGGATCTGGTGCAGGAGAAAATTGAGTCAAATGCCATCGAACTAACGCTGTTGCCATGAATACCTATCCCGGCATCGCGACCATCTATGACTCTTTATCCGATTTGCGTAAGCTGATCCGCTTTCGCTTAGCGGAATATTTCTCCGAACAAACTGCTGACCCAAATTGGGAACAGGACTTTCGGTTCGACCTGTTTTCTGCTTATTTCCAGGAATTTAATTTATCCAGGGAAGAGAAAGTCATTATCTTCATTGCGCTCGCACCTCATTTGCAATCCGATTTTTTTGATCAGGCAATCCAACAAAATTTACCACAGGCTGGGGAGTTTCCGCTCTTGGGTGGCGTCCGGGGGAAAAACTCGCGGGGCTTTTTGCCCACTGGTGAAACCGCCTTGTTTCTGCTTGCCGGAATGGATTTTCACCAGCGATTACAGACACAACAGTATTTTTCCAACGAACACTTTTTTACTAAAAAAGGTATACTCAGCTTAGAAGATGTTCCGCAAGGAGAACCTCGGATGAGCGGACGGCTGATCCTCTCCCAGGAATACATTGATTTACTCACGACTGGTCAGATTTCAAAACCAAAATTTAGTATGCGCTTTCCTGCCGAACGACTGGAGACTCAAATGGAATGGGATGACCTGGTACTTAATTCCAGCACCTTAGTACAAATCCAGGAAATAGAAAATTGGATCACCCACCACCATACTTTAATGGAGGATTGGGGAATGGGTAAAAAATTGAAACCAGGATTCCGGGTCTTGTTTTATGGCCCCCCAGGTACTGGGAAAACATTAACCGCCAGCTTACTGGGAAAATACACCAAGCGCGATGTCTACAAAGTGGATTTGTCCATGGTAGTTTCCAAGTACATTGGTGAAACGGAAAAGAACCTCGCTAACCTTTTTGCCAAGGCCGAAAACAAAAACTGGATCCTATTTTTTGATGAAGCGGATGCGCTCTTTGGTAAACGGACTAATGTCAAAGATGCTCATGATAAATACGCGAATCAGGAAGTATCCTATCTGCTTCAACGCATTGAAAGCTATAACGGGCTGGTCATTCTCGCCTCAAATTTTAAAAGTAACATGGACGATGCCTTTGTCCGTCGCTTCCAGTCCATCATTCATTTCCCCATGCCTAACGCCAAAGAACGGTTACTGATTTGGCAAAAGGCTTTTCCTCAAAAGGTAAAACTCGCTCCTGATGTAGATCTGGCCCATATTGCACAGCAATACGAAATCAGCGGGGCCGAGATTATGAATGTCGTCCAGTTCTGTTGTCTCCGGGCTATTTCCAATGGCCGAGCTATTATAGAACAGAAGGACATTCTACTAGGGATCAAAAAAGAGTTTGCAAAAGAAGGACGGATCATGCGCTAAATTGAACTTAAAACTAAGCAGTTGTCTAAGTGATTCTACTTAGATAGGTGAAGCAAAAGATATTTTCTTTTTGTTAAATAATTCCTGGCCTTTGCTTTTTCCGAAAAAACATTTAATTTTATAAATATTCATCAACTTCTATTCGTTGATGTTTTAGAAGAAAACGCCCCTTTGTTTTCTTTAGGTCCGGGAAAGGCCTATTTTCAAACTAGCATCTCTGGGAAAACACGTAACTGATACTACGTACTTTGTAGTATGGCCCAAACAATTCTACTACGACTGATTCATTTTCAATTTACTATTGATTATATTTCCACTGCTGGCCTTTGGGAATATAGGGCGCTTGTTGCCATAGTTTAAATATTCAGTCATATAGTTACCTTGACATAGAAACTCAGAGAAATAATAACCAAGTTTACTACACTAGCTCGGTTGAAAGGTAACAAATGGTCTACAAACGCTGGATTTTTTTATATCCTACGTTATTTCTCTTTGCTAACTTTTCTTCCCCATAAAACCAAACCCCAATGATCGTGTCCATTATTGTAGGTGGCAAGACAGAAACCTTAAATGTCCTGGAGCAAAATATTGCTCGATATTGCCCGCAGATAAAAGTCAGCGGCAAGGCGGCCAGCGTTCATTCTGCTAATGATCTTATTCAGGCAGAACAGCCGGATTTAATCTTTCTTAATGCCTGTCCAGAGCAAGCACCTGCCTTTGAAATTTTTGATAAAGATTATTCACATCCATTTGAAACCATATTCGTCGCCGAGAAGAACTGTCACGCCATTAAAGCAGCCAAGCGCGGCGTGTCCGGTTATATTCAACAACCTATCTGTGAGGAAGATTTGATCCAGGCGATCCATCAGGTAGAAGCACGGATTCGGGAAAGAAAAGAGTCGATTCGGAATAAGGAGTTGTTAGATAAGATGATAAAACTCAATTCACCCAATGAAATGCTGGGGATTCCGACAATGGACGGTTTCGAATTTGTGCCGGTCGGTACCATCATTCGTTGTGAAGGATTACAGAAGTGTACGCGAATTGTTACCCAAGACCGAACTGATATCGTTAGCTCTTATAATTTAGGCGAATTTCGCAAGTTATTAGAGCCCTATGGTTTTTTTCTCCCCCACAAATCTTATCTCATTAATCTATCTAAGGTAAAATGTTACAAAAAAGAGGGTACTATTACCATGGTTGATGGTGGCCACGTCCCTGTAGCCCGCCGTAAGAAACACCAATTTATAGAACAGATTAAAACCGTCTGCGAAAATCGCCGATAATACCCGTTTTTTTACCGAAAGTCAGATCAACATTGTCTTTGGATTACAATCGTCTTACATTGAAATTACTAAAGATTTCAATCTAGCTTAATGGTTGAACCCCTCATGACGACTGCCATCAAGAAGCTCCACCTCTCTGCACAAAAACGCAAAGATGCCGACTTTGATCCTCCCTGGAATCAAACCGACGTTATTGTTACCCTACAATCAGGTCATACTTACGTTGCCTCTGCCTTTACCTATGAAGAAATCCTCAGACTTCAGCAACTACATCAGCAAAATGGTCAATACCTCCAAGGTCGTTACTTCTGGGTTCGTCAACTCCTTTTAGTTAAGGATTGCACTGAAGCTAATTTGCGTGATGTCGTAAATCATTTGTTGGAGGAAGGGGACTTTGAACAAGTATTTATGAAAATATCTTGACTTTCTCATAAGCTAAAGATTTGGATATAAGCTTTGATATAGCTTCCGAATGGTGCCAAAGGGTATCATTTGGAAGCTTAGTTTTACCCGGCTTTGTCCTTTGCTGCTGCCTGAATTAAATTAGCCCTCCGGTAGTCCGGTCTCCACTCAAATTATATTTTCTGGTATGATTATAGAAAAATATCATATATCCGACCTTTTTCCGGTTTCTTTTGTTATATATCCATATCATTATTAAATGGACGCAGAAAAATTTATTCGAGGGCTTTATACAGAACATCAGTCGGTGCACCAACGCATTACACCTGATGCGGTCTGTCAATTGATCAACCATCTGCTTCAGTTATTATTTCCTGCTTTGTCTGATACAGAGTACAAAGATCTCACAGAGTTTGATAACGACTTTAAATCATTTCGCCGATCTTTACTCAAGCTGTTAGATGAATTGGCGGAAGTTATGGAACCTTCGCCAGATGAAGTTGAATGGGCCTTTTATCAAAAACTACCTTCCATTAAGGAAATGTTGGACCAGGATGCGATGGCGATCCTGAGTGGTGACCCTGCCGCTATTGAGAAAGAAGAAGTAATTCGTTCTTATCCAGGGTTTTATGCGCTGGCGATCTACCGGATAGCACATACTTTGGTTGAGCTTAAGGTGCATACTAGTCCCCGGATCTTGACAGAGTATGCCCATAGCAAGACAGGTATTGATATCCACCCCGGGGCTAAAATCGGTAAACGCTTTTGTATCGATCACGGTACCGGTATTGTGATTGGCGAAACGGTGGAAATCGGCGATGATGTAAAGTTATATCAAGGCGTAACGCTTGGTGCCCTTAGTGTCAGCAAGGCTATGGCTAAGATTAAGAGGCATCCGACAATTGAAGATCGCGTCGTCATCTATGCTGGAGCGACCATCCTGGGAGGTAATACGGTAATTGGCCATGATAGTGTCATTGGTGGTAATGTCTGGATTACCAAAAGCATTTCGCCTTTTTCCCGGATCTATTATAAAGCCACTAATTTTGAAAAGATAGACCGGAATGAGGAAATTGAAAATGATGAAACAGAAAAACCGAAAAGTCCGTTGAGAGAGAGCGATCGAAATTCGGAACAACATTCCTCTGATATTTAACAAATAAGGATGGTTGATCGTCTGTTTTCGCCTTTTCTTACATCTAAAAAGTAAATCCATAATTTCAATACATGAATAACAGCGTTATCGAGCTTATTGGCAATACGCCACTCGTTCTCATTCGTCATATCAATACAAACCCCAAGATTAAGATCTACGGTAAGTTAGAGGGCCAGAATCCAGGAGGTTCGGTAAAAGACCGTGCTGCCTACGGGATGATCAAAGGAGCGATGGATCGGGGAGAACTCCATCCCGGGGTGAAGCTCGTTGAAGCAACCAGTGGAAATACCGGGATTGCTTTGGCGATGATCGCTCGTGAATTTAATATTGGGATTACTTTACTTATGCCGGAAAATGCTACCAAGGAAAGGGTGGATACGATGAAGGCCTACGGTGCTGAAGTAATTCTGACACCTGCGGAAAAAACCATCGAATACTCTCGGGAATATGCGGAAGAATTAGCCGCGCAACCGGGTTACCTGATGCTGAATCAGTTTGGGAATGAGGATAACTGGGGTATGCACTATCGCAGCACTGGTCCTGAGATTTGGAAAGATACGAAAGCGCAAATCACTCATTTTGTCTCTTCAATGGGAACAACCGGAACCATTATGGGGGTCTCCCGCTATTTAAAGGAGAAAAATGAGGAGGTCAGCATAGTTGGTGTGCAACCGCAAGATGGATCCAGCATCCCCGGTATCCGTCGTTGGTCACCGGAATTTCTACCAAAGATATACGAAGCCAATCGGGTTGATCAAATCATTGATGTATCCCGGGAAGAAGCAATGGTTATGATGCGGCGCCTGGCGAAAGAGGAAGGCATTTTTGCAGGAATGAGCAGTGGAGGAGCGATGGCAGCTGCACTAAAATTAGCAGAGACCCTGGAAGAAGGATTGATCGTCAGCATCGTCTGTGATCGAGGAGACCGATACTTAAGTGAAGATATTTTCTAGGATAAAGACGAAAGTATAATGCCCCTCATCCCCCTTTCTCCCCTTTGCCCCCTTTGGCCCCTTTCCCCCCTTTCCCTACACCTTCATCTCCTGAATCTCTCCTTCAACAAT
>CBDUIU010000220.1:0-6654 GCA_965367335.1 uncultured Saprospiraceae bacterium | reverse complement strand
TATACCCTAATCCACTACTAACAGAAACGGGATCAATGCTAACGATTGAGTTCTATGCAAGTATGGATCAGGCTAATTTTGTAATTATGGATGCGCTCCACCGAACGGTTAAGGAGATAAATATTATGGCCTCAGCAGAAACTTGGAATACACTTCGTTGGGACGTTTCTGATTTGCCAGGAGGAATATTTTTCATAAAAAACCTAGAGTCTAGGGTTATTAAAAAGTTTATGGTAAAACAATAGGTCTCATATTTTTACTACTAATATAACAATTGAACCCTATTTAGCACTAGTGCTAAATAGGGTTCAACTATTAAGATCTGAATGTATATCAAGGATTTATCTTGCCCTTTAATTATATTTTACACTTGAGATGGACAAATATCTTTAAAGTTTAAAATCGAGGTAAACCTTTACGAATAGAGCGCTTACCAAAACCTGGAGCAGGCTCCGTAATATTGATAGAGACCATTAATCCGCCAAACATATACCAGTCAGGACTGCTCGCGCTTCCGCGTACACTTCCTTGAGGATTTGAAGGAGCCAGCCCATCCACTTCTGGTTGGCGGTAGGAAAGATCAGCGGCCAGGTCACCACGTTGTTCGCGTAGTAGATCAATATCCGGGTAGACAGTACTAACGTCATCAATATAATCGGTAAAAGTTTTACGCATACCGAACTCAATGCCAAAATTTGCTTTGTTATTGATGTCGATTTTAAAACCAATACCCGCTGGAAGGCTGAAACTGTATAAACTGTATTTGGAATCATAACCAGGCAACCCTTGGCCTTCGGTTCCTAATGGTTGTAGCTCATGCCAACGCCCTTCATAAAAAGCTCTGGGGTTGAAGTGAAAACCAGCAATCCCACCAAAAACATAGGGCGTCCATTGTTGTTTGTTATCCCGGATGTTATAGGGAAGGATGTTGAACTCTAGTTGCAAACCGGCTTCGTAGACATCGGTTTCAAATTCCAGGTTTCGTGCAAAATTACCTGTCTCCTTGTCAGCATTAGCATCAGCACCAGAGATAGTGCCTTTGTAAAAATGCAACTTAGCAGCCAGACGTGGACTATGGTTATAACGTCCAAATATCCCAAAGGCAAACTTCATCTCTGCTGGCACCTGTAACTTTGGAACAAGATCTCCCTGATAATTCGCTATACCGACAAAAAAACCGGCATCGACGTATTGTGCAAATAAGGAAGTGTGTGTAATAGTGATGGATGTCAGGGAGAGGATACAGATCGTAAAAAATCTCCTCATAATAATTTGTTTTTGTAGCGTAATGATCAATTCACTGATTCAATCAGTGAGTCTAATTTTTGGAAAAAGGAGGCAAACGTACACTATTTTTAAGTACCCAATAGGACAACGAAACAGGAAGGTCAAGGATACTTATTAATTTAACATTTAGGGCACCTTTGTAATTAGATCAATACCCACAATATATTCTATACGTTGGTTTTTCACCGTAGTTTCCTCAAAAACGAACGCAATTTTGGAGTTTTATGCGGTATTTTAAAAAAAAGTGTTAAAGTTTTATGGAATTTTGCCAACTGCTGCGTCCTACTAGGCTAAAGCAGCAATTTGACACGCCGGGAATTAATTTTTTCTATAAAACTCAATATTAAAACCCTGCGATATGGATGAGCTGTGTTTTACAAATATACATAATTGAATCCTTTCATGCTAGTAAAAACATTTTCCAGTGCTGTCCAGGGAGTGGATGCAACTACGATTACCGTTGAAGTAAACGCGGGAGGCCTTGTCCAACAAGGTTCTATATTTTATCACCTGGTAGGCTTGCCGGACAGCGCTGTTCGGGAAGGCTGGCATCGGATTGAGGCAGCCACTAAGAACATCGGTTACGTTATTCCTCACCTTAAATTGATCGTTAATCTTGCTCCGGCGGATATTCGGAAGGAGGGGTCGGCTTATGATTTACCTATTGCCCTTGGTGCGATGGCTGCTACCCGGTTGATGCCTGGTGAGGAGTTACAGCATTATATTATTATGGGAGAACTGGCGTTAGATGGTGGCCTGCGTCCTATCAAAGGAGCTTTGCCAATTGCAATCCAAGCACGTAAAGAGAACTTCAAAGGCCTCATTCTTCCTAAGCAAAATGCGCGGGAAGCTGCGATTGTCAGTGATTTGGAAGTATACGGAGTAGAAAACCTACGCGAAGCTGTTTATTTTTTTCAGGGTCAACAAACACTTAAAGCCACCGTTATCGATACCCGCGAAGAGTTCTTTTATCAACAGAATAAATACGATGTTGATTTTTCAGATGTCAAAGGCCAGGAAAATATTAAGCGCGCGCTGGAACTCACAGCAGCAGGAGGACATAATGCCATCCTGATTGGCCCCCCCGGAGCGGGGAAAACGATGTTGGCTCGTAGACTACCTACCATCCTTCCTGCTTTGGATCTTTACGAGGCTTTGGATACCACCAAGATCCACTCAGTTGCAGGGGTACTTCCAACTAATGCCTCGCTAGTTACAACCCGACCTTTTCGTTCTCCGCATCATACGATCAGTGATGTGGCTTTGGTAGGTGGAGGCTCTCATCCTCAACCAGGAGAGATATCACTAGCTCATAATGGTGTGCTGTTTTTAGATGAACTGCCGGAGTTTAAGCGTTCCGTGTTAGAAGTATTGCGTCAGCCTATGGAGGAGCGAAAGGTGACAATCTCTCGTGCTCGTGTTACCGTAGATTTCCCAGCAAGCTTTATGTTAATTGCATCCATGAATCCATGCCCTTGTGGATACTATAATCACCCGGATAAAGAATGTGTCTGTGCGCCTGGAGTTGTTAGTCGCTATTTGAACAAGATATCCGGTCCCTTGCTGGATCGCATTGATCTTCATGTGGAGGTCACTCCAGTAAGTTATGATGAGCTATCCAGCAATATCCGGCCGGCAGAGACAAGTGTCGATATTGCCGAAAGAGTTGTTCAGGCGCGAAAGGTGCAGACGGAACGGTTTAAAGATTTTATCGATATACACTGTAATGCCCAAATGCCGAGTCGCATGGTAAGAGACGTTTGTCAGCTTGATCAGGCGGGAGTTTTATTATTAAAAAAAGCAATGGAGCGCTTACAACTATCTGCAAGAGCTTATGATAGAATATTGAAGGTGGCGCGTACGGCTGCAGACCTTGGAGGAAGCGAGGACATTAAGATTGAACATTTAGCAGAGGCGATTCAGTACCGGAGTTTAGATCGGGAGAATTGGGCGGGGTAATGTTTTGATTAACGAAGGATAAAATTTAATGAGTAAGTGAACTAGAGCAATAATTGTTATTCCCAATTTATCATTTGCTATTTTTACTATTACCTTCACTTCTCAGTATCTATATATTAAACCTATTCTATGAACTTTGAATACACGCCACGCTCTCTTGACCTTCAATCTCAGGTCGATCAATTTATGCAAGCACATATTTTTCCTAAAGAAAAGGCACATACCGAATTTGTGCTCAACAACCTCTGGCAACATTTCCCAGAGTTGGAGAATTTAAAGGCTAAAGCGAAAGCTGCTGGGCTCTGGAATTTATTTCTTGCTAAAGATTATGGTGATTTTAGCCCTGGGTTGTCCAATTTGGAATATGCACCTCTAGCCGAACTGATGGGGCGCATACTCTGGTCATCGGAGGTATTTAACTGCTCGGCTCCAGATACAGGAAACATGGAAGTACTAGCAAAATTTGGGAGTCCCGAGCAACAGGAAAAGTGGCTCAACCCTCTATTGAATGGTGAAATCCGTTCTGCTTTTTTAATGACAGAACCCAATGTCGCTTCTTCTGATGCAACTAATATTGAGACCTCTATCCTACGAGAAGGCGACGAATATGTGATCAATGGTCTAAAGTGGTGGTCGACTAATGCAATGAATCCAAGTACGAAAGTGTATGTCGTAATGGGGAAATCGGATCCGACGGCACACCGTCATGTTCAGCAAAGTATGATCTTGGTGCCAGCGGATACACCAGGAGTAAGGATCGTTCGGCCTTTGCGGGTCTTTGGCAATTTGGAATCACCAGAAGGACATGCAGAGATTGAGTTAAAAAATGTACGGGTACCTGTCAATAATATCCTGGTCGGAGAGGGGAGTGGCTTTGCCATTGCACAAGGCAGGTTAGGACCCGGGCGAATTCATCATTGTATGCGGCTTATTGGAGCAGCACAACGAGCTCTTGAGTTGATGTGTGTACGGGTCACTCAGCGGCAGACTTTTGGAAAACGAATTGCAGATTATAGTAGCATTCGACAAGAGATAGCCCTCTCCCGATGTGAAATTCAGCAGGCACGTTTATTAACTTTATCTGCTGCAGATAAAATTGATCGCTTTGGTATCAAGGGAGCAAAAGATTTAATTGCCATGATTAAGATCGTGGTTCCACGAATGGCTTGCACGGTAATTGACAGGGCGATTCAGGCGCACGGAGGAATGGGGGTCAGCCAAGATACGCCACTATTTAATTTTTGGTTATATGCCCGTGCCATCCGGATTGCTGATGGACCGGATGAAGTACACATGTATCAATTAGGACGGAATACAGTAAAAGAAATGATGAATAAGGAATAAGGTTTATTTAAACGAGCCTTATGACAGTCCTCAGGAATAGTCCATATGAGAATAAGGGAGGAGAGATTTCTTGCCATTGCGGAAATCTCTCCTCCCTTAGGAAAACGGTTTTTTATTCTTACAACATTTTCCGTATGTCAGCAAACACTTTAAGTTAAACCGCCATTGTTTTCTAGTAATAATAAGGCGTGTTAGAAGCTATAGCCAAGTCCAAGTTGTATACTGATATTTCTATCTACATTATCACGGCTAGAGAAAGAGTAATCGGCATTAGGGTAGATGCTATTATCATAGTGATTGTTGGTGACATCAAGAAATCCCTGGTTAACCCGGAGATCTATAAACAACTCGGGCATCACGTAATACATAGCCCCAATGTTGATCCCAATGTCAAGGCGATTCACATAGGAATCATTTTCTTCTGGTACATTAGTAGGAGAAAAGATAGCTTTGAAAGAATCATAGTCAAACCAATCTACATCAGTAAGGTGGACCTCAGGAGCAGAAGGTAAAGGGTTGCCATCTAAAGTAATATCAATCGTCCGATCAAAATCTGCTTTACCATTAATCATTACACCAATGTTCGGACCTACATAGTATTTAAATTTTTCTCCTCCAAGAACCACTAAAATCGGCAGGTTAAGGTAGTTTTGTCTGGAATTAGCTTCTTGGCTAACAGTATATTCACCAATGCCTAAAATTTCTCCATTTTCAGGGTTTCTTACGGGGTACATAATGTTGTAGTCCTTTTTGGAGATGGTACCTCTTGCTTCGTAATTCAGCTCTAACAATAAATTAACTTTTTCCGTTAATGCGTAATTGTAGAAAACACCAGCTTGGTAGCCAATTTTTAATTCAACGGATTCGCCTTCCTCAGAATTTCCGTAACTTCCTGTTCCACTTATATTTGAACCTATTTTTGCACCAAATTGAGCATAGGTAAATGTCATCGATAAAGAGAACAAGGCAAATAAAAATGTTTTTAATTTCATGATATATATGATTTATGTATGATGAGGAAATATTGAGACTCAGTTACTTTATTTCCCTATGCAAATTTCTTTAGTTGATGATATATTATGGGAATAGGTTATTCACCCTGATCAAGTAAAGCCACAATAATATCATAAGTTGTAATAATTCCCACTAACAGCTCTCCTTCTACTACGGGTAGAGCATTAAAGTGATTATCTTTAAAAATGACTAAAGCATTTTTGATCGGATCTTCTGGGCGGAGGGTGGTCAGATTTTTAGTCATGATTTCCTCCACTTTGTAATTCTTTAAACGTAAGTCATTAATGTAATGTTCGTTACTTTCTTTATCCAAATCCCGTAGAAAATATAATAGATCATCCTCACTGACCATGCCGATAATAGCATCATCTAATACTACTGGAACATGGTGCACATGATGTGTGTCAATGATTTCCTTCACCCTGGCCATTGGCTCTTCAGGTGTGATAGTAATCAGGTTGTTTGTCATGATACTGGAAATCGGAGCTTGTAGATTCATAATGTAATCAGCATAAGTTATGAAAAAAGGGTTTGATAATAATAGTGATTATTATTGTTTAATACGATGGCAAAATTATAATAAAACAACCGTTAAATAAATGTTATTTGTCACCACCTTAGGGTGATGAAGATCACCAGGAAAAAACAGGGAATCAAATAGCTTGCAGTCTCAAACAAGTTATTGTACAAAATACAATATTACGCTTTTTACTATGACTGTCATGTTGCTCATACTCACTATTACGATCATCCTCTTTATTTGGGGGAAATACCCACCGGACATGGTTGCCCTCATTGCGATGCTCAGTTTATACATGGCGGGTATACTGAATATTACAGAGACACTTAGTGGCTTCAGCAATACTACGGTTATTATGATTGCCGCTCTATTTATTATAGGTGAAGGGCTTTCTCAGACGGGATGGACAGCTCTGGCCGGGCAAAAGTTTGTTCAGTGGTCCAAGAGTAGTGTTTCCAAGTTATTAGTAGTCGTAACGCTAGGCTCAGGTTTCCTCTCGGGTTTCGTGAGCAATACCGGGACAGTAGCTA
>CBDUIU010000219.1:0-6669 GCA_965367335.1 uncultured Saprospiraceae bacterium | reverse complement strand
TCTCCACTAGCCGCGTTTCTTTAATAACAATATGATGGGAAAAAGCCTTACACATGTCATAAACGGTCAGCGCTGCAACACTTGCCCCGGTGAGGGCTTCCATCTCTACTCCGGTCTTTCCCGTCGTACTTACTAAACATTCAATGAAGACTTGTTGTTTTTCATCCACTCGAATCTGTACCTGGCAGTTATCCAAAGCAAGTGGGTGACAGAGCGGAATCAACTCAGCGGTCCGCTTTGCCGCCATGACACCAGCAATGATAGCCGTTTGAAATACCGGCCCTTTTTTCGTGTGGATTTCTTCGGATTGTAGTTGCGCTAATACCTCTGCTGGTAAGATAACGATACTTTGTGCCCTGGCGGTGCGTTTAGTTACTGCTTTCGCACCGACATCCACCATGGAGGGGTTTCCCTCTTTGTCTAAATGGGTAAATTGATCACTCATGGGGGTAAAGGTACAAAAGGGGGTAGAAGGGACAAAGAGGGCAGAGGGGAAAAAGGGGGCAGAGGAGGCAGAGGGAGTTGTTAAATGGGGAGCACTTGGGGGGTTGATGGGGTAACAAATGAACCTTCGAATTTGCTTTAGCAAAGCGATCAACCAAACTGCTAAAGGCCGTATCAACCTCATAAACCAGCTATTAGTTTGATGTGTATAAACCCGAATCCGCTTCAGCGGAGAGATAAACAAACGCTTTGCGTTCATAAACCCCATCAACCTCTCCATACCTTAATTAAACCGGCTTTTTCGTAATAAAAAGGAAGTTGCGATCACCAATAGGCCAAAAAGGATCGCCGAGATGCCTACCAGATAAGACATTGTAATAGCACTTTCAAAGGGTCTTTGCATTATTAAAATGGCTAGCAGAATAGTAACAATACCATTGATCAGCGGTAGCCACCAGGAGGAGCTCAGTGTACTTTTCAGTTTGAAAGCATAAAAAAATTGGAGACTGCCGATAAATAGTAACCACAGAGCAATGAAAAAGATGAATACCTTCACGGTTACTTCAGGGTAGGATAAGACCAGCAGACCCATTGAGATATCAAAAAGACCATCGAGCAACAACCATTTTCCGTGCTTGCTGAGTTTACTAAATTTCCAAATCAGCCAAAAGGTATAAATGATACCACCTACCAGCAGGATCGCACCAAAGTACAGCGTCAATACTAATATTGTTTGTTGGGGAACTACTAAGGCAGCGATACCAAATAAGATAGCAATCACGCCTTTAATAGTCAATAGCCACCAGTTTTTTGCAAGGGTAATTTCCATGACAATTGTTTTATGATTCGTCAGATTCCACCACGGGCATTTTCACCGAAAAAGCCAGTATATCATGAGTTGTTATAATACCAACCAATCGATCATCTTCCACGACTGGAAGCGCGTGAAATTTATTTTCCAAAAAGATATCAATCGCTAAACTCACCGGTTCATCGGGGGCAATAAACATGGGGTATTTAGTCATGATCTGCCGAGCTTGCAAGGGCGGCATAGTCGCTGGACGATTTATGGTCAGGTGCTCAATTCGACGCATGTCTTGCACACTGATAATCCCCAACACCTTGCCGTCAGCATTAACCACAGGTAAATGATGATAGCTCTGATCCTGGAAAAAAGAAATCAAATCCTCAGCTGGCACATTGGGCATTACTGAAGTCACTTGTGGACTCATAATTTCCCAAATCTTTGTATTTTGATATGATCTCATCTTCATAAGTATTTTATGCCAATATCAACAAAAGCCATTTGTACTAATAGCGCTAAAGTCAATTGAACCGATGATATTTATCAACTGATTATTCGGGTGAACGCAAGGATCTGGTAAACTAAAAGAGACCCGCCCTGAGGCTGGTCTCTTGAATAGAAGTAGAATAAATTTTTAGTTATTTATTTAGAAATAATATTAGTCTGTATGCAAAACCATAATTGGTCTTTGGGCATGCAGAATCATTTCTTTACTTACACTTTTATGTAGCAGAGCTTCCAGCCAACTACGCACTGGTACGACCATGGTTATTAAGTCGATATCATTTTCAGCTGCGTATTCATTGAGGCCGTCCCAGATCTTTTTGTTGGTCACTGTGGCAAGCTCAAAGGTGATACCGGGATTACCCTCTGCGAACAACTCATTAAAAATAGTATCTTTTACATGATCGGGCTCTGAATTATCAGTTTTAACATGGACAAAATGCACGTCTGAGTCAAACAACCGTGCAAAAGCGACCATGGTATCGATCATTCCCGGAGTTGCTGATTCGTAGTTGCCGCCAAAGAGAATATTACTAAAGCCTTGGAAAGTAGCCTCCGGTGGTATCAGTAGTACCGGCTTGTGGATCCGTTTGGAAACAGCCAATGAAACGCTACCAAACAATTGCTCCAACATGCCCCCATCGCCAGTTGTCCCCATGATGATCATATCGATATTGTCGTCTTTGCCGAGCCGGACAATTTCATCAGAAGGAAACCCGATGAGTAATTTGGAAGTGACCCGGGCCTGAACGTCAATGGAGCCCGTATCCAGTTTTTTGTTTAAAATAAATTCCTTTAACCGCTCTTTTTTCTCCTCTTCCAAATTTAGGACATTGCCCGTCAGATAAGGATTGCTGGGATCATACGTCGGCTGATGAATATGGACAACTTTGATCCCTAAATTCAACTTTTCTGCCACTGCCTGCGCGTAGCGATAGGCATTAGCCGCGGTTTCGGAAAAGTCAACCGGGAGGAGTATCTGATGCGTATTAGTCATAAGTATGGTTGCTTAGTTTCTCTTCTAATAAATTGGTTAGGTCATCTATAGTAGGCACTTCCCCCTCTATGATAGCCCGATTTTCAAGAACTAATGCGGGAGTCCGTACTACATTATATTTGATAATTTCATCTACAGCTTTGACCTCTATAAGTTGAAGCGGGAAGGACAGCCTTGCCAGAACTTCCTGCAAAACTTCCTTTAATTTTCGATCTTCGAACCCGCCAACACCAAGTAGTTTTAGTGCAATCATGGGTTTAATATTTTTTAGTAACCGGCTCGTCTGCAACGGCTCTGATAATATCAAAGGTGGTAATAATTCCTACCAATTCCTCTCCATCGATAACGGGTAAGGCGTGAAATAAGTTTTCCTTAAAAACTTCTAACACCACATTTACTCGGTCTGATGCTTCGACTTTGGCCAAACCAGTAGTCATGATCTCCTCAGCCCGATAAACCTTTAAACGGCTTTCATTTACGTACCGGTCTTCATCATTTTTCGTAAACCCACGCATAAAATGCAGAAAATCCGTTTTACTGATCAAACCTACTATTTTTTTATGGCTGACCACTGGGATGTGATGAAACTTGTTGTTTTCAAAAATTTCTTTGACTTTGACCAAACTGTCTTTCTCATTAACGGTGAGTAGGTCTTTGGTCATGATAGTTGTTACTGGTGCTAGTAAATTCATAAGACAATCGTTTTTAATTATTGATTTGTTCAACCACAAGATCAAGAGTTTTGGCAGGCGAAAAGATGATCTGAAAACACGAAAAGGGTGACTTTTGTCACCTTCTTATTTAGAATAAAAACAAAATCAATATTTTTTTCCTTTATAGAGGGGATATTTTACCTATTTCAGCAGGGTTTACAGATCGAAAAATTCTTGGTTTTCACTGACATAGCTTTTACAAATAAAACTACTGATTACTACTTGCGTTCTTTACCTTTGTGAAAATTTAGGATGATGTGGAATGAATGATAACTAATGACCAGTTGTGCTTTTTATCCCTTCAAATACAAATAATCAAATTTATGATGCGTTTTTTTGCTTTATCAATTACCCTTCTGTTTACTTGTCAGGTTTTTGCTCAACAACTGGAAGATGATTTCCATTGGATGCGTCTTGACGTAGTTTACCTATCTTCTGATCTGCTAAAAGGACGGGAGACCGGAACCGACGGAGCTACTTTTGCAGCAGATTATATTGCCCGCAGATTTGAAGCACTGGGCTTGCAGCCTAAAGGTAATGCCGGTGGTTGGTACCAGGAATTTCCTTTCAAGGTAGCCAGCAACCCACATAAGCTGAACTCCCCTCCTGCTCGTAAAGGAAAAGACCGTAATGTAGTCGGCTACCTGGATAATGGTGCAGCTAATACAGTCATTATCGGTGCGCATTATGATCATCTCGGGATGGGGCAAAATGGCTCTTCGCTCAGCGCTGGTGAGCCAGCTATTCATAATGGCGCAGATGATAATGCCAGTGGAGTGGCCTCGATGTTATATTTGGCTAAAAAACTTAAAGATTCGGGCGCCAAACAAAACAACTACCTTTTTATCGCATTCTCTGGTGAAGAGTTAGGGTTGATAGGTTCTAAATATTTCGCGGAACATTCTACGATCAACCTGGCTACTGTTAGCTATATGCTCAATATGGATATGGTTGGCCGCTTAAACGAAGAAAAGGCTTTAGCAATTTATGGTACCGGGACCTCTCCAGTTTGGAATGATTTGTTAAATGGGATAAAAGTACACGGCATCCAACTGCGGACTTCAGAATCCGGGGTTGGGCCTTCTGACCATACCAGCTTTTACTTGCAGGACATTCCCGTTCTTCACTTCTTCACCGGACAGCATAGCGAATACCACAAACCAGAAGACGATGCACATTTGGTCAATTTTCAGGGCATTTACGAAGTTTCTGAATTTATCCTTGCGGTGATTGAACAAACTAATGACAAGGGTCAATTGACTTTCACCCCTACCAAACAAGACGAGGATCGGAAAGCCGCCGCCTTCAAAGTCACTCTTGGGGTTATGCCGGATTACGTTTTTGGAGGTCCGGGCATGCGGATCGACGGAGTCCTGGAGGATCGGCCCGCTAAAAAAGCAGGGTTAAAAAAAGGTGATGTCGTGATTAAAATAGGTGAGGTGGATGTAGAAGACATTTATGGTTACATGGAAGGATTGGCCAAATTTAATAAAGGAGATAAAGCCACGGTGGTAGTTAAGCGGGGAGATAAGTTGGTAGAAAAAGAGGTGGAGTTTTAGGGGGTTTATGAGGTTTATGGGGTTTATGGTTTATGGTTTATGGTTTATGGTTTATGGTTTATATAGTTTATTGACGTAATGAAATCCCGAGCTCGCTGAGGGATGGGGTTTATGCGAACTAAGTGATAAACCCTCAAATTTGCTTTAGCAAAGAGATAAACCCAAACGCCGAAGGCGGTATAAACTCCTATAAACCTCTTCTGACCTGTGGGCAGGCTTCTAAACAAATACTCTACTCTACTGTTTCCGCTACGATTGGCTGCGGTTTTTTCAATTGCTTCCGTGCAATTTCAATCATCTCATCTTCTTGGTTCCACACGCTATAAAAGCCTTCTTCTTTAAAATAATGTCGTGCTACTCTTGCTTTGATTAAACGTTTAACTTCTTTATTGATAGCTGGCGTCAAAGGCGCTTCAAAGTGTTCTCCATGCTCCCTGGCAAAATCCACCAACTCCTGAACTACCTTATCAGTCACCTGGTAATTCTTTAAAAATGAAGATAGCGTAGACTCTGCCGGCAGTGGCTCTTTTTCAATTAAGCGATATACAAACTGTGGTACACTCTGACGCATATGCAAGTAGGCATCATTTAAAAGAACCGTATCCAGAGGCACAAAAATATCCGGCATAATCCCTCCTCCGGCAAAAACTGCCCGACCATTCCGTGTCAAATATTCCGTGGTATCTTCCTGGCTGATACTATCAGCATTGAGTAATTCTCCAGACTTGTAGCGGTTATACACATCTTCATCGTATACTTTTCGATCGGTATAGGGTTTTTGAATTGACCGCCCGGAAGGCGTATAATAACGGGCCACCGTGAGTCGTAAGGCCGAACCATCCTTCAGGCTATATTGCTCCTGCACTAATCCTTTACCAAAAGAACGACGGCCGATAATCACCCCCCGGTCCTGGTCTTGGATAGCACCAGCCAGAATTTCACTTGCTGAAGCTGAGCCCTCATCAATCAACACGGCAATATCTTCCACTGGAAAGAAAGGACGCCCCGTGGTTTCATAATCATTTCGGCGAACTGCCCGACCTTCGGTATACACCAAAAGCTTATTTTTCTCGCGAAATAATTGGTTCAGGATGCTGGTCGCTTCTCCCAGATATCCTCCGGGATTTTGTCGAAGATCAATGACCAAATCTTTCATCCCTTCCTTTTTTACCAAGCGCTCCAGCTCATCCATAAATTCTTTGTGCGTTGTGGCGCTAAAGCGGTTAATTTTAATGAGTCCGGTTTGGTCATCTAACATATAAGCTACTTCCACGCTTTCTAGCGGGATTTCATCACGAGTGATGGTAAAATCCATCAGTTCTGCTTGACCATTCCGACGAATTCCTACCTTTACCTTAGAGCCTTTTTTTCCTCGCAATTTATCAATAATCTCTTTTATGGTCATCTCTATCCCGGCAACTGTGGTATCTTCAATTTGTACAATTTTATCACCAGCCATGATGCCCACTAGTTCTGAAGGCCCACCACTGATAGGGGAAACGACCGTTACGGTATCTTCTAACATTATAAATTCAATACCTACACCTTCAAAATTCCCCTCCAATTGTTCATTGACTTCTTTCAATTTATCCGAAGCGATATAATTGGAGTGCGGGTCTAATTGCTCCAGTAATTTATTAATCGCTT
>CBDUIU010000218.1:0-6692 GCA_965367335.1 uncultured Saprospiraceae bacterium | reverse complement strand
AAGAAGAAGGAAGATTCCTGCCCGACTGTTAGAGGCGGGGAGGAATGTATATCACTCAAGTCATCGATACACTCTATTTCATCTTGAGTAAGTATATGTTTATCCTCATTGTCATCCTCATCATCCGTGGATTTATTGACAATCTCGTTTGAAATATAACTCAGGTTTTCAGCAAACTCTCTTATATTAAGTTTCTTCTGATGGGTATTGTAAAGGCTAAAAGGGCAATTCATGCAAGGCCTTAAAACAATAAAATTACATTTATATTAGAGCTATAAAAAAGCAATCAAGTGTAAAAGTTTCAAATGAAAATCCTAGCTTGTATTGCAAAAGCGAATCGTAATCAGGAGCGTTACGAAATCAAACTTCTTATTTCGTCTTTGTTTTATCTTCCCGTAAAATTTTCTCCATTTTTCGACCTCTCGCTAATTCATCAATTAATTTATCTAAATACCTAGCTTTCTGAGTTAATGGATTATCTATTTCCTCGATGCGATACCCGCAAATTACTCCTTTAATGAGGTGAGCATTGGGGTTTAATTTAGCTTTTTGAAAGAAGGTTTCAAACGTTACCTTTTCGTCAATTAGTTCTTGCACTTTCGATTCATCAAAACCCGTTAGCCATTCTATCACCTGGTGCAGTTCTTCCCTTGTTCTACCTTTCTTCTCCACCTTTGTTACGTAATGAGGATAAACTGAGGCAAATATCATTTTTGCCACTCTTTCATTATGTTCAGCTGTAACTTTCATTATGTATTTTATTGGTTTGGTAATAGTTTGTTCAAGCACTTACCTGGTTTTAATAAACTTAATACTCTGTATCCGGTTGACACTGTCCTTCTGACCTCTGCTAATTGCACGAATAACATAGGGGCCAGCAGGTAAGTCTTTAATATCCTTCGACAGGGTAATTTGCCCGGTAAAATTTGTTTCCTCTGCAACGTTGCTTATATTTCTACCCTCCAAATTAAAAATGTCTACGCTAAGGTTAACATTACGCTTACTTTGAATAGTGAGATTGAGTTGATCAGAAACGGGGTTAGGATTAATCTTGATAAGGTCTTTGACAATAACTGTATTGTTTTGGACTCCAGTGGTCATTGAAGTGTTATAACTAGGCCCTGTGTTTTCTTCCGTAGCAAGAGGTTGAATTAAAATGTTATGAGGGTATTCGTTGCTACCCAAATCTTTTTCTGTTATCGTTGCTGGACGATTCTGACCCATCAGATCAAACATAATGTCGGTATCAATATCATCCATCCCATCAAACTGGGGAAGTAAAGCGTAGCCAGGAAGCGCAACATTAATGGCGGGGCTATTTTGGGCCAAGCCAAAAAACCCTTCACTGTTGGCTACTAACTGCGGGTCTATTACCGTCATTCCATTTGCCGGCAAGGTCATTCCAAGTTTACCAAAAGAAATATTGCCAATCCACGTTTCTGTTCCGGTTGGATCTTCAAATAAGCAATCATCGGGATCAGCAAATATATTGTTGGAAAACGTTACATTAGTAGGTTTGTCACTACCATTACCTCCAAGAATGACTTCAGAGCAACTAAGGATCGTGTTAAAGGCAATGTTGATATTATCCAGAGGGTCTGAATCTTCATTTTGCAGGTAAATAGTGCGGTCATCCAATTCGTAAAAGTAGTTATTGTAGATATAGTGATTTTGTCCTTCTCTCACCCTAACACCTCCTTTTCCGTTCAAAAAGAAGTTGCCATACACAATTGCCTCAGATCCATGACGAAGCACTAATTCAGCCTTTGGATTATTCTCAAAGGTGTTGAATCTGTAGACATTCTGACTGGCTTTGCTAGAGATGAGTTCACCATCACCATTACATTGGGTAAAATAACAATACTCCACTAATGATCGACTAATGTGGTCCGCCTGCGTACTGAGTCCAATTCTAATAGGTTCAATCCCTAAATCATTTCCTGTACCATCAAAATTTTTAAAGGAACAATATTGTATTTTATGATAACCAGGGTTGGTCTCATCCACCAGAATAGAGAGTATGTTTTGATCATCCAGATTGAGTCTGTTTTCAAAATTACAATAAGTAATTTCGGCATATTGGCTCTCTTCACGGACCCTCAAATATTTATAGCAGGTATAGGCTCTGATATTTATTTGCGTAAATTTATTATAGCTCCCTCTGGTATTGATCACATCACCTGATCCGATGTTGCCATCCAAAAATTGAAAACCCTCCAAAGTAATATAGTCACCCGTAATATTGACTCTTGATGCTCCGGTAAAAATGGTCTTACCCAAAGTCTCGGCCCCAATAAACAGGTTACTTTTCTGGATATTCATATAGATATCTGAGTAGGTGCCCGACCTCCAGATGATCGAATCGTTCATGGCAGCATTATCATGAGCATCGTCAAATGCTTGCTGAGAATTGACATAAATAATCTCTGCCTTCAATGTCGTTGAAAAAAGCATTAGACAAAAGATACCTGCATGTATTAAATGTACTAGTTTCATTAGATTCAAGTTAAAAAAATTATAAAGTATAGGAAATATTTACTGATTTTATTTTCAGCCAAAAATTCTTGTCTGCCAGCCAGCCAGGCAGATTTCTAAGAATTTTATAAATGGTTCTTCCTTTTCCTAACAAATATAACAACTTATATACGTTATTTTAAAGCATCTACATTTCTTTTTAGAAATTCAACAAATTCTTCTTCATTATTATAACCATTTTCATTCAACCAAAGCGTAATTCTATATTTGATATTTTCAGCTGTATAAGGCTTCTCTACTTGATAATTTCTTGAGCCTGGTATTAGTGCAATGATTATATTATTTTTAGTTATTAAATTATAGGTCTCTTTTCTATTTCTTGGAAATGCTTTCTTTTCATTTAACTGCATATTTAAAAGCACAGAACCTTCTCCTAGTTTATTTCTTGGTCCGATATCGTTGATAATCGCATAAGAAATGGCATTATTTATCGGGTTATAGGCAACCAGCAAATCACCTAATCTAGCTCCATTTTTCCATAACGGATTGTTTTTACCACCTACAAGCACTAATGCTGGAATTTCTAATGGATTCACCTGATTATTACAATTACAATCTCCTTTATTTGATTTCAATCCATTTTTCAAAGCAGTTGCTGAGGCATAATAGCCTTTATATTTTCCTGATTTGAATATACAGGGCTTGTCTATACCATCTTTCCTTTCTGCTATTAAAACATTTTTCCAATTTATTTTATACCCTGTAGGTACGGTGTTATAATCAGCATCTTTAAATTGCTCAAAAACGGACATCGCTTCACTATAAAAACCTTTTTTGAGAAATATATTTCCTTTTAGCTCATCTTTATAAATTGCAACTGCATTACCGATTGTATTAATCGCTTTGGTTTTTCCTCCTAAATCCTGAGGATGATAAGACAATGGAGTGCCATCTGTATTTACTTGTAAGGTTGTTTGGAAGAGTAATAGTTTTTGATCCGTAGCACCTTGCATTAAGACTATCTTTTTGTTTTGAGGTTCAAAGACAGCACTACTGACTAATTTAAAAGTTGGTTGCTTCAGTATTGGAGTAGATTGACTTTCAGCTCGAAATGTATCTGCGATGGTTGTGTCTGTTAAATTTACATCGACAGGCACTTCCTTTGAGGTATCTTTTTTAGAGTTATCTTTTTTAGAATTATTGACACAAGCGAAGAAGAATGGAATTGTACAAATTAGGGATAAAGTAATTACTGTTTTTATTGTTTGTGGTCTTAGCATATTGGATATTCTCTTTTTCTTTTACAGTGACGAGTGAAGTCTATACTGAAATTTACAAAATTTAAATATAACCTTTTTATAGTATTCTTATCTATGAAATGCCCTTAGATGTTTCGTAATTTCTACAATGATGTTATCTAATGAAATTGTTCCGTCACCTACAACTAAATCTTGAGATAGTATGAAAATAATAACAAGGATTGGCTTGAGTGGCGGTTGCTAAGAACCTATCATTATGCGTTTTAATCAAATGATGCATTCAAATTAATCGTATGTTTTCCAAAGTTAGCGAAGCCATCAAATTAATTCCTTCATCAAGTTTCTAATACCTATTTCTTGATAAATTAATTGAACAGATTTTCTATACTCCTCTACAAACCTTTGATTCTGATCCAGATTACCAAAAAGTTCACGCTGCTTAAGGAAAGCAATTTTATCCTCAGGAGTCTGCTTTGCAAATTGATGCAATTCAGCTTTCATCGAATCAATAATCTCCAATGGTTCATCTTTTTCATTTATACCGCGGTCACTATAATAACACCATGCAGCTAAAATCAGCGTTGCATATTTGATGCTTCCGCCAGTAGCTAAGTTTTCCTGAAGGGTAGGAATTAAAAACTTTGGTAACTTCGCAGAACTTTCCGAACAGATGCGACTGACACTATCCTTTACATTGGGATTGGCAAAACGCTCTTCTAAACTGTCTTTGTATTGCTCTATATCCACCCCTTCAATAGTCCCTAAAACAGGGCTTACTTCCTTATCCATAAATTGACGCATAAACTTTGCAAAAACAGGATCTTCCATACAAGCATTAATGGTTGGATGTCCATGAAGAGCACCAGGAATACCAAGCACGGAATGTCCGGCATTCAAAAGCCGGATTTTCATTTTTTCATAAGGGCTTACATCTGGCACAAACTGAACCCCAACTTTTTCAAGTGGTGGCCTGCCATTCGAAAATTTATCCTCTACCACCCATTGAATAAAGGGCTCACAAACCACTGGCCATTCATCTTTTAGGTGATGTGTATTGTGTAAATAGTCAATGGCTTCGGGAGTCGTTACGGGAGTAATTCGGTCCACCATCGTGTTTGGGAAATTGACGTTTTCAGTAATCCACGCTGCGAGTTCGGTATCCTGTTTTTGAGCAAAAGCCAATAACATTTTACGCGCTACAGCACCGTTATGTTGAATATTATCACAAGATAAAATACTGAAAGGGGAGCGCCCCTCTGCCCGGCGTTTTTGCAAGGCGGCTGTTAGGAAGCCGAAGATTGTTTTGGGCTTGTCCGGATGTTTGAGTTCGTGTTGAATATCTGGATTTTCAAAATCGAAGGCTCCTGTACTTGGATTAAAATTATAGCCGCCTTCAGTAATGGTTAGGGAAACAATTTTAGTATCAGCGTGTGCCATTTTATCAATCACCAATTCAGGTGTATCTACCGCTAAGAGAAACTCCTTCATGGCGCCTATCACTTCACTCTTTACGGTTCCGTTGGGATGCTGTACAATAAGCGTATATAGGTAATCCTGTTTTTTGAGAATGTTATATATTTTTCGATCGGCTTCCCGCAAGCCTACCCCACAAATACCCCAGTCCAGGGTGTTGTGCTTTTCCAGTAATTGATGGATATAATATGCCTGGTGAGAACGATGAAATCCTCCAACACCAACATGAACTATCCCTGTTTTTAATGCCTGCCTATTGTAATTCGGGCAAGAAAGATGAGCGGCAATCTGCGTAAGATTATTTTGGTTTAATTGAATTAATTCCATATTGTTTTTTTTATAAAAATAGTTTTAATCAGTTGTCATTTTACCTCTTTTCATCACCCAATAAGCCGTAACAAAATATAAAATTGTACAAACGAATCCATAAAAATAGAAGGTTTCCCGATTGGCGATATAAGCCCCTTCATCCGCACTTCCAAATAATACAGTGGCCGCTAAAGTTAAGGTGATACCTAATGAAGTAAAAGCTATTATGTTTAGTACTTTTGACAAGACGGAGGTGTCTTTGATAAACGTAGGTTCTGCATCAGCCATTTTTTGTTGATAACGTTCGATGTTTTCGTTCTGAATTAGCTCCTTTGCTTTTTCCTCCGGATATTGTTCTTTGGCCCCGTATCTACCGGCTAACAAAGTGTAGACAATAATTGTGAAAAACCAAGTTGGAATAAACAAATAATAGAAGGACATCACATCCAGCATATTCAAACCAAAACCAAAGATCAAACCTAAGCCCCAAGAAGCTACCGCAGGTAAGCTATGCGTATAGTTTTGGTACTTGGACCAATATCTGGTATAACCTATTTTTGGGAAAATTTGATGCTCAGCAAAAACAATAGCCCCAACAGGTACTACTAATAAACCAGCATAAGTTAATAATGGCAGGATTTGAGTGAACACAAAAGGAAAACAACCAATTATAACCATTGCGAAACCAACTACCATGGTTGTTTTTCTACGAGATCTCTTGCTAAAAACAGCTTGTGCCGCCAGGCCTGCTCTATACAGGTTGGTGATAGCCGTAGTCCATCCTGCGACAATGACGATAACGAATCCTGACCATCCCAAAGCATAATATGCAACATCGCCAGGATCCAATTCGACGATCGCTTTTCCTAAAATAACCGCAGTACCTGCTCCCATAATTCCAGCAGCAATCCAGGCGATATAATGACCAAAGAGCATTCCTGTACTCGTTGCCAATCCATAAGATTTCTTTTTCGCAAAACGCAGCAAGGCCATATCAATCAGTCCAAAATGAGTAATCGTATTTGCTGCCCAACCAAAACCGATCACCTCCAAAAGTCCAATTCCAGGTTGTCCATTACTGTCCACGCCTGTCCAAATAGATTGGTTTCCGATACTTAGAAAATCTGACCAACCATTTGGGAGTGTTTTTCCTAAAACATCTAGAGACAATGCAGG
>CBDUIU010000217.1:0-6695 GCA_965367335.1 uncultured Saprospiraceae bacterium | reverse complement strand
GACTGAGGGACTGGTAGTAGCGTAACTTAAGGATGAATTCTTTTTTCTTAGGCAACGAAATCTGTATATCTTCAGCAATCTACCATTGTTTAAGAAAAGTGCAGAATCAACATACTACGCTCCCCCCAGTCCCTCATTCAACAATTTTGCTATCGGCAAAATTGATGACGATCCCTCCGTGAAGCGCAGCGAGCAGTCTATCGTCCGACCGCGAAGCTGCCAAAAAAAAAGCCCTCCCACACCGAAGTGCAGAAGGGACTTTTCTTTTATAAATAACTCGGGGTGAGATTATTTCTTATCGTCAACTTCTTCGTATTCAACATCAGTCACATCGTTACTTTCGGTTGCTCCGTCAGAAGCAGAAGCAGCGTCGGCACCCGCATCGGCAGTTGGGCCTTCTTGTCCACCCGCTTGTTGTTGAGCTTGGTAGATGTCCTGGCTGGTAGCTTGCCATGCTGTATTCAGGGCTTCCGTTGCAGTATCAATCTTAGCGATGTCTTCTGTCTTGTGAGCCTCTTTCAGGTCTGCAACCGCTTTTTCGATAGTAGCTTTTTTATCCTCCGGTATTTTTTCTCCAAACTCTTTGAGTTGTTTCTCCGTCTGGAATACCAAAGTATCAGCAGCATTCATCTTGTCCACTTTTTCGCGAGCAGCTTTATCTGCATCAGCGTTGGCAGCAGCTTCAGCTTTCATCTTAGCGATCTCATCCTGAGACAAGCCGGTAGATGCTTCGATACGAATAGTTTGCTCTTTACCAGTTCCTTTGTCCTTAGCGGAAACATTAAGGATACCGTTTGCATCCATGTCGAATGTTACTTCGATCTGAGGAACACCACGTGGTGAAGGCGGAATATCGCCAAGGATAAAACGACCGACAGAACGGTTGTCTTTCGCCATTGGGCGCTCTCCTTGTAAGATATGTACTTCTACAGAAGGCTGATTGTCAGCAGCGGTAGAGTAAATCTTAGATTTTTTCGCCGGAATTGTCGTGTTGGATTCGATGACCACATCGTAGACACCACCCATGGTTTCAATACCCAGAGACAACGGTGTTACATCCAGCAATAATACATCTTGTACATCACCACTTAAAACACCACCCTGGATAGCAGCACCAACGGCAACCACTTCATCCGGGTTAACCCCTTTATTTGGTTTAATACCAAAGAACTCTTCAACCGCAGCCTGGATACGAGGAATACGAG
Organism: uncultured Saprospiraceae bacterium; assembly: GCA_965367335.1. Taxonomy (GTDB): domain Bacteria; phylum Bacteroidota; class Bacteroidia; order Chitinophagales; family Saprospiraceae; genus CBDUIU01. The sequence goes on along the minus strand of CBDUIU010000217.1, from coordinate 5,490 downwards.
TAGAACCACCAACCAAAATCACTTCGTCAATATCACTTTTGTTTAATCCAGCGTCTTTCAGTGCCAGCTCACAAGGCTTGAGCGTACGATTCACTAAGCTGTCCGTCAACTGCTCGAATTTTGCACGAGACAGTTTTAAGACCAGGTGCTTAGGCACGCCGTCAACGGCAGTCACGTAAGGGAGGTTGATCTCAGTCTCATTAGAAGAAGACAATTCGATCTTCGCTTTTTCAGCAGCATCCTTCAAACGTTGTAAGGCCATTGGATCTTTACGTAGATCAATGTTTTCCTGTTTTTTAAATTCATCAGCCATCCAGTCAATGATCATGTGGTCAAAGTCATCTCCCCCCAGGTGAGTATCACCGTTGGTAGATTTTACTTCAAACACGCCATCACCTAACTCCAGAATAGAGATATCAAAAGTACCACCACCAAGGTCATACACGGCAATGGTCATATCTTTAGTGCGTTTGTCAAGGCCATAAGCCAAGGCAGCCGCAGTAGGCTCATTAATAATCCGCTTAACTGTCAATCCGGCAATTTCCCCGGCCTCTTTAGTCGCTTGACGCTGAGAGTCGTTGAAATAAGCAGGTACAGTAATGACTGCTTCGGTTACTTCAGAACCGAGAAAGTCTTCAGCAGTTTTTTTCATTTTCTGCAAAATCATCGCAGAAATTTCCTGTGCTGTATAATGACGACCGTCGATCTCAACCCGAGTCGTGTCATTGTCGCCGTTTACTACTTTATAAGCGGAACGATCAGCCTCAGTTGTAACTTCACTAAATCGAGTCCCCATAAATCGTTTGATCGAAGCGACCGTACGCGTAGGGTTCGTAATGGCCTGGCGTTTTGCCGGATCACCGATTTTGCGCTCGCCATTGTCCATAAAAGCTACAACAGAAGGCGTTGTTCTGCGTCCTTCGTCGTTCGGGATAACAACGGGCTCGTTACCTTCCATTACGGCAACACAGGAGTTCGTTGTACCTAAGTCAATCCCAATAATTTTACCCATATGAATTCAGATTTTTATTTTTTTTACAATATGTACACCTAGGATTCATCAATCCATATGCCAAGGCCCTTATCCTGCCGAATCGGCGCTTTTCCTGGGAATTGCTGTCAGTTTAATGGTAAAAATGACGGAATTGCTGATGACAAAAAGGCAGAATGTTAAAATGAGGAAGTGAAAAGGTAGAGACCCAACTCTGAGGTCAAACTTTCATTAGCGCACATTTTATAACTTTCCCTGTCAGCTAAAATGTAAATCGCCCAATACTTAATCTTATCAAAAAGTATTGGGCGATTTAGGCTACAGCTTTTTCAAGCAAAAATTATTGGAAATTCAGATCCCGGGTTAAAACACCATTCCTAAGAGAATCTCTGGATTCAAATTTTAAACTAAACCCATCATAGGATTTGATGGTACGACTGGTAAATAAACCTAGTCCGCCATCAACATTCGAGTAACGATTAATTAACTGTGCACTGGTTAATCCGGTGTTAGCCTGGCTGACCTCTATAAACCGTGCAAACTCTTTCCCTACGCCTACTGCAACAAAGTCAAAATCAACTAAGCTACGACGTAACTCTGGGTTCGCTTCTAATTGATTGGCTAAATTCGTATAGAAAGTCGCTGGTTCAAAATCAGCACTGACACTCACCGACTGATTAGATGGGTTAGCCGGTGTATTGACTTCAATGTTGCTCTCCAGCAGCCCTTCAATGGTTTTTTCGGTTACATTGTTAGGATCTGCAACGTTCCATTCTCGAATGTGGTAACGAATTTTCAAGTCATAAATACTTACATCCGTTTTTGTCCGCCATGTAACAATAGGATTAATGGGTTGAGTACCGTAGATAATTTCTATATCAGTTGGATCCCTGGGGGTCGTAAAGCGTTGAACAGGGCTTGTCATTACTTCACTTGCTGTTACCACTTCCAGGTTATCTCCCCGATTGATTACAAGCCGGTAGGTTCGTCCGCCAACTAAAGTATCCGGAGAAGTCGTTTTAAATTTATACAGGTAGTTGGGATTATCCACAAATATTCCAGACTCCCGCGCCAATCCTTCATCAGCCCCATTTACTTTGTCCAGCGTAAACATTTGAATCACATTGCCTGTTTCATCCAAACCTTCCAGTGTCACATCAAGGCTATTGTAATAGAGGGCGTCGGGATCCTTAGCGACTTCAAAAGCACTCTGATCATCTGGTAAAAATGCCCGTTCAATCCGCACATAATGTGCAGTATCCTGGCCAGACAAGAAACCATAGACCACTGGAATATCCTTAGCAGGAGCATTGAGCTCAAAGTCATTGGAACAGGTGGAGTATAAAATTACCACTGTTGCCATGGATAAAATTGATAGAACCTTTTTCATGGGCGCAAAGGTACTTTATTTCACTTGATTCTCCCAACCATTCCGATTCAATGACGTTCATTTGACGAAGGCTAAAAAATCCGTAAGATTTAATATCTTGCGACTCATTTTTAAAGATGATAATTAAGCGTGATGTCTTTCTGCGAAAAATAGAATGCGGGAAACTCAAGTTTAAAAACATCACTGTTCATTAATAATTTATAACTAAAGATATGTCGGTATCTAAAGAAGTTAAGCGTATTACGACCCATGTACTTCAGGCTATGAAAGACCGGGGAGAAAAAATCTCTATGCTCACCGCATATGATTATTCCATGGCTCGTATCCTGGATTCCGCCGGAACAGATATTTTGCTGGTAGGTGACTCGGCTTCTAATGTAATGGCGGGTCATGAAACTACGTTGCCCATCACATTGGACCAAATGATTTACCATGCTTCTTCCGTCATTCGAGCCGTTCATAAATCTTTAGTGGTGGTAGACCTGCCATTTGGGTCCTACCAAGGAAATAGCACCAAAGCATTATCCTCCTCTATTCGCATTATGAAAGAGTCCGGTGCTCATGCCGTAAAATTAGAAGGTGGGCGTGAAATTCAGGATTCCATCGTGCGCATCCTTTCTGCCGGAGTACCGGTAATGGGTCATTTGGGCTTAACACCACAGTCTATTTATAAATTCGGTACTTATACTGTTCGTGCAAAAGAAGACGAGGAAGCGGAAAAATTGAAGCAGGATGCAAAATTACTAGAGAAGTTGGGGTGTTTCGCAATTGTTTTGGAAAAAATTCCGGCGCAATTAGCCAAAGAAGTTTCGGCTTCGTTAACAATTCCGACGATTGGCATCGGAGCCGGACCGCATACCGACGGCCAGGTGTTAGTTACGCATGATCTTTTAGGCATTACTAAAGACTTTAAACCGCGTTTTTTGCGGCGGTACCTGGAATTATTCGATTTGATCGAGTCTGCAGCCAAGCAATATATTGACGATGTAAAAAATCGGGATTTTCCGAATGAGAAAGAGTCTTATTAAGAAAGTCGTTGATATACTCATTCCTTAATTGGCAGCGTTGTTAGACTGGAAACATTTAGAGGTAAAACATTTAATAAGATAAGATTAATTTAAGTGAAGAAGTTTTTAATCCTACTTACGGTTCTTCTCCTAATTCTTGGCTTTTTAGGATATGATAAATACCAGGACATTTTTGGACCAAATGTACCGGAGAACCTAAGTGACCCTTATTTACTCGTACCTACTGGTTCTACCTACCCGGAAGTTGTTGAAATACTAAATAAAGCAGGTTTCTTACGCGATAGTGCCTCTTTCATCTGGGTGGCCAAACAGATGAGTTTTGATAGTAGAGAAATGCGCCCGGGCCGTTTTGAGATCCAACCCAATTGGAGTAACCGCCGTTTGATTCAGCATTTGCGCGGAGGTAAACAAGCCTCTGTCAGAGTAGTGCTTACAAATGAACGACTACTCCATGAAATTGCGGGGAAAGCAGCCAAAACCATTGAAGCCGATTCTACCGACATCATGAACTTGCTTACGGATCCGGCCTTTCTCAGGGATTACAATTTAAAACCAGAAACTGCACTGACTTTATTTATCCCTAATACCTATGAGTTTTTTTGGAATAGCTCTGCCAGAGATTTTGTGAAGCGTATGAAAAAAGAGCACGATGCTTTTTGGGAAAAAAAGGATAGAATAAATAAAGCGGAAAAACGCGGAATGACGCCCGCTGAAGTCTACACTGCAGCCTCCATCGTTGATCGGGAGACCAATCAGGTAAGCGAGATGCCGCGAATTGCCGGGCTCTATTTGAATCGATTAGACAGGGGCATATTATTACAAGCTGACCCTACTGTCGTCTTTGCGACCGGTGAATTTGGTCTGCGGCGGGTACTTTACCGCCATCTGGAAATCGACTCTCCTTATAACACTTACAAATACGCAGGCCTACCTCCGGGCCCGATCAGCATGGCCTCTATTGCAGCCATTGATGCCGTTCTTAACCGGGAAGAACATGATTATATTTTTATGTGCGCAAAGGGAGACGGTTCCGGATTCCATTCTTTTGCTAAGACCAATGCAGGACATGGTCAAAACATTAAACGTTATCAAGAAAATTTAAAGAAACGGGGTTTGCGGTAGCAGCGGGTGATGTTTTCTATTTTTGCCAATTGGCTCTACTCTTCTAACAATAAGTCTCCAGGAGAATACAATATCAAATCGCAACAGTTGTCGTTTGTGTCGACTGAGAACCTGTTGGAGATGGGGTTGTTACGGGTTGTGAAAACGTCGCTGTGCTTTTTTCGGGGTGTTGGGTTGTTATGGTTATTAGGGAGACGGGCTCGAAAATCTGCGATTTTCTCGGATCGTGTTTTTGATAGGACTGATGGGAGTGTTTATTAAAGTGTGTTAGACAATCCTGACAACAGTACGGAGTCGCGAAGGCCACAACATTCTGACTTGCAACTTCTTGCACTGATTTGATTATTTATTGACACAGAATTTGGACCAGTCGCCGTTCTGAACAGAGAATGATAACATAACTCCTTCACTTCGAACCCCCGACAGCACGCCAGGTTAAAACCCGTAATAACTATAAACGAGCGCAGCGATGTTTCAACCCAGTAATACCTTACCGCCCCAGCTCCAACACCAACGTCTCATGTGGGCCAATATTAATATTATTTAAGCTTGCAAACTCCTTCCCGGTCACCACTTCGGTTGCGCTGGAAAAGCCTTGCATCCGTTCTTGATAACGACTTGTTTCTACGCTATGCGCTTGATCTGAAGTATTGGTAATGACCATAATATTCGTTTTATCATCATAACGGAAATAAACATAAATATCATTTTCCGGAACAAATTGCGTCAATTTACCATGATGCAACGCCGCTGTACTCTTACGGTAGTTCGCCAATTTTTTAATATAATCAAAAGCTGCTTTCTCTTCAGCTGACCTATCTTCATTTTCAAATTTGTTGACCTTATCCGAGGGCCAGCCTCCTGGAAAATCCAAGCGGCCGCCTTCGCCAAAAGCTCCTCCAGCCCCGGTCATTGCGATCTCGGTGCCATAGTAGATCATGGGTATACCACGAAGGGTC
>CBDUIU010000216.1:0-6702 GCA_965367335.1 uncultured Saprospiraceae bacterium | reverse complement strand
GGAAAGCAAATCAGTTTCCAACACCACAGTTACAAAATGCCGGACTGGACGAGGTGATTTGCGCAAATTCTAATACCACGTTTACCCTGAGTCTTGGTGATACCTCTTGTCAAGTCATGACAGGTTATACCTATACATGGAACGCCATTGCTCCGGCAACTACGACAGACCTAAGTGCAACCAATATTGCGGCTCCTACTTTAACTATTGATCACCAGGGAATGGCCGCGGATACTTTGTTTTATATTTTAGAAACTAACAGGAACGCTTGTGGTCAAACAAATTTAGACACAGTTCGCATTATTCGTGGTTTACGACCAAGTATTACTAGTACATTAAACGATACCACAAACTGTAATGGAGATCAAGTCGATATGTCGCTTACCCTGAGTGAGGATATTTCTACTTTTACGATTACTCCTGATTCTGCTTTTCAAAATGCCCAGATTGTTGGTGGAAATACCTTGACCTTCACCGCTAATTACCTGGATGCGCCAACTAATATTACCCTCACTGTGTGGGGCATTTCCGGGTGTGAGGTAGTGGATGATTTTTCTATTCAAAGTTGTGGTGGCGGTGGAAATAATAATTGCGCATTAGCGCCAGTTGTAACTGCTATCAGTTCTACCGCTGCTACCTGTGGAAACTCAGACGGCTCGGCTACTATTTACTTAAATGATGCATTGGTCAATTACGAGTTCCGTTGGACTCCAGATCTTGGTACTGCCAATCAATCTGGAAATAGCCGCAGTGATCTATCGGTTGGGAGTTATTCGGTTGAAGTGATTAATCTTTCAGATTCAACCTGTCGGATCAATGCTATTGTTGTTGTGCCAAACGCCAATGGGCCACAAGCAACTTATATGACAAATCCTGCCAATTGCCAGGCAGCGGATGGCACGGTACAACTAGACCCAGTCACGTACGATTACCTTTGGGCTGACAGTAATACCAATAACAACCGCACCGATTTGGCAGCTGGATTGTATCCTGTTACGGTAACAGATCCAACTCAGCCGACTTGTACAAATGTTATTTTAATAGAAATAGAAAGTTCCAATAACTTAGATGCTAATGTAAACACCATTACGCTTCCTGACTGTAATCAATCCAATGGCGAAGTAACCATCATTCCTAATGGTGGTAGTGGTACCTATGCCTATTCATGGGGAAGTGGAAACACTTCAGCAACAGAAAATAATTTAGCAGCTGGGGTACATTCGGTTACGATCACCGATCAGGTTTCCGGTTGTGAGCTGGAGTTTTTATTTAGCCTGGATAACAATATTCCTGCTGCTGCCATTCAGGTAAATAGCTTCTCAAATTTAACTTGTGCGGGACAAAATAATGGATTCCTGGATTACAATATTAGTTTCGATCCAGGATTTGTTAATCCGCCGACCGAAATTATTACCAATGGTATAGACACATTTCTAAATGGAAATCTACCGGCTGGAGATTTTTGTTTAATTGTATTGGATGGTAATGCTTGTCAGGCAGGTTCCTACTGTTTTACAATCGAAGCTCCAGATCCTTATAGAATTTACATTGCCGCTTCAGGGAGTTGTGATGCTGATACTGGGTGGATTGAATTGACAGTGCAGGGAGGTGATGGGAATTATGCTTATGACTGGGAAGATTTACCTGGCATATTTGACCCCGAAGATCGTAGTGGGTTATCCGCAGGAACCTATACTATATCTATAGCAGATGGTAATAATTGTCAATTTATAGAAACAATAGATTTAGGAGCTGCTTGTGGCTGCACCCCTCCAACACATATCAGTACAGTAGTACAAGAAGCGAATTGTGGAGGAAGTGATGGAATGGTAATTATCGGTTTATTGGAAGATGAGTCTGCTTATGCTTATCAATGGATTCCTGATCTGGGGATTCCAAATCAGAATGGAAATGGACGAAGCCAATTGCCAGTGGGGGGCTATCGGGTTAATGTTGTTGATTTACACGATACCACATGTAGTTTGACCGTTCCTGCTATCGTTACCGCCATTGGTGGACCCCAGGCTTCAGTCTTAACCACACCTGCTTCCTGTGCGGCCGCTGACGGAACGGCAACATTAAGTCCAGGTACATTTGATTACCTCTGGGAAGATAACAATACAAATGCTATGCGCAATGACCTTGCTGCCGGAATTTATTTTGTTACCATAACTGATCCTTCGGATGCAACTTGCCCAAATGTTGTAATGGTTGTGATAGAAGAACAAAATGATTTGATTGCTAGTCATTCGGTTAATCAATTACCCGATTGTGGCCTTGCGAATGGTGGTGCTAGTATATCCGTAATCGGAGGAAGTGGCAATTACAGTTATTTCTGGGACGATGGACTGGATACCTTGGGTAATGGAAGGAACGATTTGATGGGAGGCACTCATCGTGTGACTATTGTTGACAATGATCCTTCAACTGCCTGTGAACTGGTATATGTATTTGCTATACAAAATTCAGTACCTGGTGCTGTGATTACTATTGATAGTGTAACTAATGCTAATTGTGCGATTACCTCATCCGGTCAAGTACACTTTAGAACGATATTTAGTCCTTCAATTGCACAACCAGTTGATACCTTAATAACTAATGGTATTGATACATTTGCCAATGGGCAGTTACCTGCAGGAGACTATTGTTTGGAAATTCGTGATGGTAATAACTGTGTTGCAGGTATTAATTGTTTTACCATAGAAGAACCTGACGAGCTGAAAATATATGCGATTGTGACGCCATCCTGTAATCTTGATGGAACGATTGACCTGACGGTGAGTGGTGGAACCGAGCCTTATGTCTACAACTGGGCTGATCTATCTGACCCGGGTGAACCGGAAGATCGTACCAACCTTGGGTTTGGTTTTTACGAAGTAATAATTACGGATGCATTAGGTTGTTCCATTTCAGAAGATGCGATTCCAATCCCAGCTTGCCCACGACCTGATACTTGCGATTTCATTTCCGCAATAGCTGACTCTGTTTTCCTTCAAGCGAATAATTGTAATGGCACGGCTGATATTTGCCTTGATTTACCTGACACAACACTTGCAGGATATAGTGTAATGATAAATGGAGTGCCATATGCTGGAGGTATTGTCGGTTGTACTTATGATTCAATCCCCTTTTATCCGATGTCGGATTTGATTGGTGACGGAGAATTAGGGCCCTATGAATTATTGAGTTGGCCTGTTGGTGATACGACCTATGCAGGTGTTTTCCAAGATTTACCCGCTTTGTTGGATTCTATGAACCTTTGGAATCCGGAAGGAAAATGGACATTGGATACGCTAACAAAAAATATTATTGCAGGAGTCAGCAGACTGGATTACGGAGACATGTTGATTCAAGCTTTGAATTTTACCATTGAGCCGGAACGCATATCCGCGGATTATGCGCTTACGCCACTAGGTTTTGCCGTGACATTACCGATTGGGAACATGGAGCTGGTGTTGGCCAGAGTGTCTGACGGTTGCTCAGATACCCTACAGGTTCAAGTCGTGTGTACGATGCCAGATACGATGCGAATAACTATTCCGGTAGGAGCAAGTGATACCCTTTGTTTTAGCCAAAGCGATTTTGAATTATTTTCTGGTATTGATACCCTTTATAATAACTGTCCGGATGATACTTATTTTGAAACCCTGTTCATGTCGGATTCTTCTTGTGTGATCTTTAATGGAACAGCTGTAGGGGAAGAGACAGCCTGCCTGGTAGCTTGTGATTCTATGGGTGTTTGTGATGAATTATTTATTATTGTTACAGTAACTCCGACTGATGATATAGTGTTTGATACCGTATTAGTAGGAGAACAGAAGACGTACTGTTTGGATATAGATAGTTTGGATTTAAGTGGGCCGGTTTCGACTGTGGCCCAAGGCTGTTTAGATCAGTCGAATGGAAATGTTTCCTGGGATTTGAATTCGGATTCACTATGTTTAACTTATACGGGAATAGAACCTGGTTTAGATACAACCTGCCTTATTATTTGCGATACTTCAAATAGCTGTGATACCGTAACTTTTATCATCTTGGTAAAAGATTCGTCGTTAATTCAGCCAGGAGTATTCTGTGATAGTTTATTTATCAATCAGGCGAAAGTATATTGTGTCGATACTACGCAATTACCGGGAACTATCATTAATATAGAAGATATTTGTGCTGATCAGCATACAGATATAGTAGACTTTTTCATTGACCCGATAGATTTCTGTATTGAGTATCGAGGTTTGGAAATAGGGCAGGACACGGCTTGTATTGTTATTGAAGATAGTTATGGTTTATTGGATACGACTAATCTGTGTCTGTTTGTTGTAGAAAACTTTGATCCGCCCATTGCCAACGATGATACGGATAGTACGACTATCGGCAATCCAGTAGTTATTGATATTAAAGCGAATGATATTCTTTTTGGTGGAATTGATACTGCTTATATATTAGTGCCTCCAAGCTATGGTACGATCGGCATTCCCGGACGTACAAATGAACTAAACCTTGATTGCTCGGTTACCTACACCGCCAGTGAAGAATTTTGTGAACGTTGGGATCAATTCAGCTATGTGGTTTGTACACCTAATGGTTGTGATACTGCGACAGTTCGGGTTTGGATCGCGTGTGTGGATATTTTTATCTTTAACGCTATATCTCCAAATGGAGATGGTTTCAATGACGTGTTTTATATTTCTGGAATTGATGATTTTCCCAACAATGAGTTAACGATATTCAACCGCTGGGGGAATGTAATTTATAAAACCGTTGGGTATCAAAATGACTGGGGTGGAAAATGGAAGGGCACGAAGGATTTGCCAGATGGTACTTATTTCTATGAGTTGAAATTAAATGATGATGAGAGTAGGGTGTTTTCTGGATACATTGAACTGTATCGATAGAAAGAGGTGATTTGAATTTACTTACTTAACACAAAAGGCGCTTTGCATTTGCAAAGCGCCTTTTGTGTTAAGATTACTTGGATAGATTCCGAATCATTGACTCCAGCTCAACGTCTGTATAGACCAAAAAACGATTTTCAGATAGTAAATCCAGAATGAAACCAGAGTTTGAAGAAAGCGTTTCTTGACGAAGAGTAAGCAACAGCCGTTTTGTCTTGCTGTACTCTTCCATTAAAGTTAGAAAGCTATCACAATTGTTATGGGAAAAGTTAAAACTGGAGACATCTTTAGGATCTACATTAGGCTTAGGGACATTAGGTAAATCCGTTCCGATGATGGCACTCACTATTTGATTGGTTTGATAGTCAATATATTGGATCTTAGTATCAATAATACTTTTAACCTGATTGACTAATAACTGCTCCTCATTTAGTGTTCTCCAACTATTCATATTCCTAAAATTTCTGAAAGGGAGGAGATGCTAACGCTTAAATCAGGGTGACAGGATCAAAAAATATGCTAATAACTACCTTTTTATAGCCCCAAAAGGGATACTTGTGATTACACGAAAAATAGTATGTGGCTTCGATTAAGTTGCTTAACTTGTAGTTTAGTTAAAATTAATTATCGTAATTATATGTAATAAAGCAATATAAATATAACAATATTTTAATATGTGTAAAGTGCAAGTTGTAATATAGAGCGAATTGTGACAGTTGAGAGCTCTGGTGTTTTCAATTTGTTTTACATGAATCACTAGAATCTATTATCATTTAAGAAAAAAGACAGCTTTGCTGGAAAAGAAAACACCTTGCAAGTAGTGGAAAATCCCTTCCAACCATAACTTCAAATTGTGCATTGCTTTAAATTTATTATTTTCGCCCCGGACAGTAAATCAAAAAAAGAACTTGTCCACCTATTTAGTAGGTATCCTCCTGTAATACATACCATATGAGTAAGAATATATTTGTGGCCGCGAGTGCCCAACACGTCGGAAAAACTACCTCCACTTTAGGTTTGGTCGAAGCACTGCATAGCAAAGGAATAGAAAGACTTGGCTATTGTAAACCAGTTGGACAGGAGGTTCGCCACATTGAAAATCAATTAGTAGACAAGGATGCCTTTCTTTTTTCCCGGATCATGAATTTTGAATTGAGTCGGGAAATACATAGCCCGGTTACTTTGCCTAGTGGCATAACGGCTAAGTTTCTGGATGATCCTTCTGCGTTTTCTTATGAGCAAAATATTATAGAAGCAGCAAAAATATTAGATAAACAATATGATGTCGTCGTTTATGAAGGTACAGGGCATCCAGGTGTAGGTACTGTTGTTAATCTATCCAATGCCAAGGTCGCAAGAATGGTGGATGCACAAGTAGTGATGCTGGTAGAGGGTGGAATAGGCAATACTATTGATAGGTTGGCTCTATGTTTACCCATCTTTCAAATGGAACAGGTACCGGTAATCGGGGTAATTGTAAATAAGGTGCTCCCCGAGAAAATGGAGAAGGTTGGATATTACCTGAAAAAGAAATTGGATCAAATGGGGGTCCCTTTGTTAGGGCTTATCCCTTATGATAAAACCATGTCAGATCCGATTATGAGTACGATCCGGCGAGCTGTCAATGGTAGATTTATTCTTAATGAGCACCGTAGTCGCCGACGGGTGGAAGCCATTGTGCCTGGTTCCTTGATTGATGAAATGGGAACACTTAAAGAAAAAGATAACCTACTTCTGGTCGTCTCATATAAATTAGCAGACGAAGCCCTGAAAAAAGGTTACAAATTGGAATATCTTGAAAAAACAGGTC
>CBDUIU010000215.1:0-6703 GCA_965367335.1 uncultured Saprospiraceae bacterium | reverse complement strand
TGGAGACAAAAAATATCTGCTCACAGCCAATGGAGTAGAACTTGCCCAAGTGATAGAAAAAGGCCTGATGGGCGCCTGCTTTTATTATCAAGCTAATAGTGTTTATCTGGCTGACGACCGTATGAATGTTGATAATGAGGTTGTAGAACCAGGAAGCGGTACAAAGATGGAACACCATTGGGATGAAGCTTTCGGTTATCTGGGTGTACCGATTGATTTTCCCAGTAATACGGATGGACTAAAATTCTGGGGAGATTACTGCCATAAACGCAACACGTTACTTAGCACCAATACCTCTCTAATGAATGCATTTCTCAAGGGAAGAGCTGCTATCTCCAACGATGACTTAACTGCTCGGGATGACGCAATCAGGACTATCCAAATAACCTGGGAGCAGGTTGCTGCAGGAACTGCCATTCATTATCTTAATTCGGCTTTAGAAAACTTTGATGATTTTGCTTTACGTGCTCACGCTTTGAGTGAGGCGGTAGCTTTCACTTATGCTTTGCAATTTAATGAAGCCAAAAAACTGAGTAATAGCCAAGTAAATGATATCCTGATTGATGTTGGTGGGAGTTCGGCTTTTCTAGATATGAACTTTTATGAATCGGAAACCGCAAACATCGAAAGAGCCCGAGATGCCCTGGTAGCGGCGTTTAATTGGGAAGATATCAAAAATGATTTTTAATCTATCGTGTTTAGCATATTTATGACCCCGGCATTACGCCGGGGTCGCGCTGTTTAAAAATGACCTTGGGTTTTATAGGAATACCCGAGTAAAACTGAAAATTATGAATGTTAATAACTTTCAATTCTTCTTCTACGCTTTTGTCGTCACTATGTTGTTAGGAGCATGTAAAGATGATGATGGTGGTGGTACAGCCTGTACTAGTAATTTTGACCAAACCGCTATGTTTATTAATATCGCTGATAATCTCATTATTCCTGCATATGAAGATTTAGATGCCTCGACCCGGTCATTAGAGAATGAAGTGAACGTCTTTGTCGATACCGATCAAAATATCCAGCAACTAGAGAAAGTACGGGCCTTATTTAAGGTCGCGTATGAAAAATGGCAAAAAGTGGCCTTATACCAATTTGGTCCTGCTGAAACTCAGAGTCTGCGACCTTTGCTAAATAATTTCCCTGTGGACAAGGATCAGATAGAAAACAACATCTCTTCTGGTACCTACGACCTGACTAATAGCGTCAATTTTGATAAAGGTTTTCCTGCATTGGACTATCTACTGTATTTCCCTGGTGTTAGTGATCAGGAAATCATCAATGCCTTTACAACTGATGCTAACGCCGCTAATCGCCGGCAATATTTGAATGATCTGGCAGCAGCTATTCGAACAAGAGTAGAGCTAAGTATGAAAGGATGGAAGCAGGAAGGCTACCGTGATGATTTTATTAATAACATAGGAACAGATGCTGGGTCATCACTTAGTTTGTTAATTAATGGCTTAAACGAATTTTATGAAGCCATACGCAGGGATAAAATCGGAACTCCTTCTGGCATTCAAGACTTAGGTTTTACACGTCCGGATAAAGTAGAAGCCTTTTATAGCGGGATTTCTTTGGATTTATTACGGTCAGCTCTCGAAGCCTGCCAGACAACCTTTTCCGGGGCAACGGGTTCTGGCTTGGATGATTACCTTGATGCCTTTAACGCGCAAAAAGAAAGTGAATTGTTAAGTAAGCTCATCAAGGATCGCTTTATCTCATCCATTAATGCCCTGAATGAAATCGACGGGGCTTTGTCCGATGCTGTCGATAATGATCAGGATGATGTACGCGATGCCTATACGGAGATTTCCCGACAAGTTATACAGTTAAAAACAGATATGCCAGCAGTGATGTGTGTGGCCATTACCTACGTGGATAACCCGAGTGACTCTGATTGACCTAACCTGCAACACTAACGACAATCATTAGTTAACAGATAGATTAATAATAGCTTTTATAACAAACATCTTGGAGATAAGAGATAAGATACAACAGTCCTTTACCAGCACAAGCTCCATTGCGCCGCTAATTACGTTTCGTATTTTATTTGGCTTATTGATGTGTATAGGTACCTTAAGGACAATGTACAACGGATGGGTAGATCGACTTTATGTGGAGCCTGCTTTCTTTTTCAAATTTTATGGATTCGAATGGGTGGAGCCTTTAGGGCGAACAGGGATGTATCTCGTTTTTGGAACCATCGCCGTCAGTGCTTTTATGGTTGCAGTTGGTTGGATGTATCGTCTGGCAATCATTATATTTTTTCTACTTTTTACCTACGTTGAGTTAATTGATGTGACGAATTATCTCAATCATTATTATCTGGTTTGTCTGCTCGCATTCCTAATGATTTTTCTGCCTGCCAATCGTGCCTATTCTGTTGATGCCTGGAGGAATCGGAATTTACAGAAAACAAAAATTCCCGCCTGGTGTATCAATATTATTAAGCTCCAACTGGGATTGGTTTATTTTTTTGCTGGCTTAGCAAAACTAAACCCGGATTGGTTATTTCATGCGATGCCATTAGCCATTTGGTTACCAACAAAAGTTGACCTTCCGGTGATTGGGTGGTTGTTTAACTATAGCTGGGTGCCTTATGCCTTTAGTTGGATAGGTGCACTCTATGATTTGACCATTGCATTTTTTCTACTCAATAACCGAACTCGCCCTTTTGCCTACCTTATCGTCATTGCTTTTCACGGCATGACCTGGGCGCTGTTTAATATTGGACTATTTCCATTTATCATGACTTTTAGTACACTGATCTTTTTCTCAGGAAAATTTCACGAACGAATACTATCTGTTTTAAGCCAATGGCTTTTTGCCTTGAAGAAAATGCTAACGAATGAAATAAATTCGGTTAATTCATTTTTAGCTAAAACAAGTAAAGATAATCCGGAAGAAGCGGAACAAGGTTGCCCCGTATTTAACTTCTCCCCGACCGTGAAAAAAGGAATACAAGTCTTCTTTTTTACATTTGTTTTGTTACAAATTGCTTTCCCCCTTCGCCATTTTCTCTACCCAGGAGACCTTCACTGGACTGAAGAAGGCTACAGGTTTTCCTGGCGGGTAATGTTAGTGGAAAAAAACGGACAAATTATTTTTCGGGTTCATGACCCCTCCACGGGCAGATTTAGTGAGGTGGACAACGCGCAGTATTTGACCAGTTTTCAGGAAAAGCAAATGTCCATTCAACCCGATTTAATCGTTCAATTTGCACGTTTTTTAGAAAAGACTTATTCAGAGAAATATCAAATCAATGATTTGAAAGTTAGAGCGGAATCCTATGTTTCATTGAATGGCCGACCCAGTCAGGTATTTATTGATCCGCAGGTGGATTTAGCGAAAGTGTCACCATCTTTAAAGCATCAAACTTGGGTCATCCCTTTTAACAAAACAAATACACAAGTGAGCCAGAAATGATTACACTAGAAATTAAGTGCCAAATGGCATGAGACTGTTTTGATTTGTCAAGACCTTATACGATAGATAAAATGAAAAAAATAATCACCTATAGTACATTCTTCTTCTTTGCAAATATATTGTTTTCTCAGAATTTTCAACTAAGTGGAAAAATTCGGGTTGCAGGCTTGGAAGAGATAGTAGAAGGGGTCAATGTTTTTCTGGAAGAAAAGCAAGACCTGGAAATTACTGATCTAAAAGGTGACTATACCTTTCGGGGCCTGCCAAATGGCACGTATAAGTTAACTTTTTTTGCAGAAGGATTTACAACTGATTTTCGAGAGGTTACCATCGCAGGAGAAGATGTCGAACTCAATCTCTATTTGGAACCTTTGGTCATTTCAATCGCTGCAGTCGAAGTCAATGCGGGGGTGATGGATAACTATGGCTTGAGTCGACTGCGTAATGTAGATGGTATGGGCATTTATGCCGCCAAAAAAAGTGAAGTTATCCAACTTGACCAAGCGGTTGCCAACCTGGCTACGAACAATGCCCGACAAGTCTATAAAGGAATTGCGGGTTTAAACATATGGGAGAATGATGGTGCAGGCCTTCAGTTAAGTATCGGCGCACGTGGTCTTGACCCAAATCGGACATCAAATTTTAATACGCGCCAGAATGGTTATGATATTAGTGCGGATGCTTTAGGCTATCCGGAAAGTTATTATACGCCTCCTACCCAGGCTTTGCAACGGATTGAAATTGTTAGAGGTGCAGCGTCATTACAATACGGAACACAGTTCGGAGGGCTACTTAATTTTGTTTTCAAAAAAGGCCCGAAGGATAAGGCCTTTACGTTTACTTCAGAAAATACAATCGGTTCTTTTGGCTTGTTTAACTCCTTTAATAGTATTGGAGGGACTAAAGATAAAGTGAATTATTATGCTTTTTATCAGAGAAAACAAGGAGATGGCTGGCGCCCTAACTCCGGCTTTGAACAAAACACGGCCTATGCTAACTTAAACTTTAATCTTTCAGAAAAATTTGCCCTTCGCTTCGATTACACCCATATGGACTATCTTGCTCAGCAAGCCGGTGGATTGATGGATTTTGAGTTTGAACAAAACGCCCGTCAATCTAAACGAGAACGTAATTGGTTCCAGGTAAACTGGGATTTAATGGCGATGGAACTAGACTATCGCTTTTCAGATCGTACCCGCATTAATTCCCGTAATTTTGTCTTGATAGCCGGACGCGATGCGCTCGGTGAGCTTGGCCCTATTAATCGGCCTGATCCAATGCGAGAACGTGATTTGATCAAAGGCTCCTATCGAAACTTTGGAAATGAGACCCGTTTCATCCACCGGTATAATTTTAAGGATAATTATTCAACTTTCCTTATTGGCACTCGCTACTACCAAGGATATACTCATAATCGGCAAGGAGATGGTAGCAGTGGGTTTGAGGCTGATTTTCGATTTAATAACGAAGGAGATTTGGAAAAGTCAGACTATGAATTTCCCAGCCGGAATATTTCTGCATTTGCTGAAAATTTATTCACCTTAAATAACCGTTGGAGCATCACGCCAGGAGTACGGTTTGAATATATTCGTACGGCTTCGGATGGTTATTACAAGCAAAGAATTTGGAGCGGAAATCAAGTGATTCTCGAACGTCGTTTTGAGGATGCCCGTGTGAACGAAAGGTCTTTTGTTCTGCTTGGTCTGGGAGCAGGCTATAAGCCATGGAAAGGCATTGAATTTTACGCCAATGCCTCTCAAAATTTTCGTTCGATCAATTTCAGTGATTTGGCTGTTGTAAATCCCAACTTAGTTATTGATAGCTTGCTCACGGATGAGCGTGGCTTCAATCTTGATTTTGGTGTACGAGGAAACCTGCTGGAAGACCTTGTCCGGTTCGATGCCTCTTTATTTTATTTAGCTTATCAAGATCGTATCGGAACTGGGACGACCATCATTCCAGATCCGATCTCTATCGAACGAAGTGTAGACTTTAGAACGAATATTGGCGATGCCCGTATCATTGGGTTAGAGGCTTATGCAGAAGCTGATATTTGGAAATTGATAATGGGGAGAAACGCTGAATTGGGGATTACTCTTTTTACGAACTTAAGTATCTTAGATGGACTTTATACCTCGGGAGGCTCTTCTTTTAAAGGAAAACAGGTAGAATTAATTCCACCCATTTCTTTTAAAACCGGAATAACGGCTTCCTGGAAAAAATGGCAACTTGCCTATCAATATGGTTATGTCCATCAGCACTTTAGCGATGCGACAAATGCTCGATTTGTTAGTAATGCCACCCGAGGTATTATTCCTAGCTATAGTGTGATGGATCTATCCATGAGTTATCAGTGGAAGTTATTCCGAGTACAATCTGGTATTAATAATCTAACCGATGCTACTTATTTTACCCGCCGGGCTGCGGGCTATCCAGGACCCGGTATCATTCCTTCGGATGGGCGGAGTTTTTACCTAACACTGGGTGTTACTTTATAGGGGCTTTTTTAACTTTACTTACCTTCTTCTAAATTACCACCATTATTGGATAATGGAGAGAGACGAGGATTCCTCACCCTGAGGTTTCCAATATAAATCTTTTAGGCTAGAATTGCGTAAGGTAAAAGGAATAGGTTTAATATCCTGTCAGAATAAATGAGTACTCGATAAAGATAAGACCTATAGGATTTCCATCGATAGAAAAACTTAGATCATAAAGAAAATCAATTTCGAGGTACCTACGTTTTGATTAAGTGTTTGGATATTAGAATCTTAGCCTTTTGACCGAACCTTTAGATAGATGATACCATACTTAAGACTGTTTTTTTGTTTGCTCTTGTTTTTAACTGGAAAAAATTTACTTTTTTCTCAACAAAATAATTACGAAAAAAAAGCACTACAAAAGGACCTGAATTACCTGTACGAATCTATTCTTCAGATACACCCTAATCCCTATACTTATATTGACTCTGCGGGTTATGCCCAGCTATATGACAGCCTCTTGCAAGGAGTGGAAAAAATGAATCGAACAGATTTTTTATTTCACTTAGCTCCCCTATTAACGAGTACAGGTGACGGGCATTTGAATGTTACCTTTGGAAAAAAACGATTTCTTGGAGGGTGGTTTGGACGGAAAAAAAGGCAGAAGGAAACAATGAACATCCCACTGGCAATTCGAAAAGTGGAGGAAGAATATTTGGTTGCCGGAAACTTGAGTTTAGATACCATGAACTTCAAGCGAGGAACGGAAATATTGACCTTGGATGGGAAAC
>CBDUIU010000214.1:0-6776 GCA_965367335.1 uncultured Saprospiraceae bacterium | reverse complement strand
TTGATAAATATACATTACAACAAGATGGTCTATACACAATATTAGTCCTCGATAACGAGGGAAATGATACAGGGAACTACACATTAACTGTTAACTCTCCAGTGTTAGAGCTTGCGTGTGCACCTACGTATTGTGTGTCTGCTGGGCAGTCAACTGCATATGAGTGGATTGAGTCTGTTACGATTAACGACATTACAAATACTAGTGGTAATGACGGGGGGTATGGAGATTTTACTTCAAATGTTGTCAGTGTCCATGCAGGGGGTTTTTATACCTTTTCAGCTACACCGGGTTTTGCTGGTTTAATTTTATCTCCACTGAGAGAGTGTTATCGTGTCTGGATTGACCTGAATCAGGATAATGATTTTGATGATGAAGGAGAATTATTGTACCGCGGTAGTACTTATGGTACCATCAGTGGGTCCTTGCAAATACCTGCTAATACCCCTGAGGGAATAACTCGGATGCGAGTATCTATGAGCTACACCTCTTATCCATTAGCTTGTGATGAGATTACTTATGGAGAAGTAGAGGATTACACAATAGAAATTCTTCCTGCAATAGATTGTGGAAACTTACTGGACCTTTGGGCCAACTTGGACGTTGGGGAACCTGAGGTAGCTGGGTCCGTCTGTTTTCAAAGTGTGACGGGAACGTTCGTAGTTAGCTCTAATGGATATGATATTTATAATAAAAAGGATAATTTCCATTTTGTCCATACTGCTATTGAAGAAAATGAAAACATCACACTTGTGGCACGAGTAAGTAGTATTACTAACACTTCTGACAATGCTATTGCGGGGATCATGATGCGGGAAAGTCTGGATGAAGATGCCAAAAATGTAATGTTAGCGGTTAGTCCTGGCGATGGTGGTTTTTTTCAATATAGGAAAAAGACAAATAAGTCCACTAAATCAGAGTCAGTTACAATTACAAATCCGCAATGGCTGAAGTTAATAAGAGAGGAAGATCAATTTACGGCTTATGTTTCGAGTGATGGAGAAAACTGGACCTACGTATCCACAACAAGTGTAGAGATGTCCAGCACATTCTACCTTGGCCTTGCAGTCACTAGCCATAATCAAGACGAAGTAAATATTGCTACTTTTGATAAGGTCTCTTATTTCAATAATACAGGCTTACAATCAGATAATGAAGAGTTAGCTATTCTTAGAAAGAAAGAAGAGACAAAGATAGCCAGAGCGATTACAAATGAATTTGTTGTATACCCCAATCCAGCCAGAGGGCACGTATATGTGACTACTGATGCAGTAAGATCGAAAACTTTTCAACTGATCCTTTATAGTACGGCAGGACAACGCATCTTGCAGAAAGAGTTTACTAATGATGGTAACGATAGGGTACAACTGCGTTGGAAAAATCCGCTACCTTCGGGTCATTATCGGATTATCTTGCAAGATGGAAAAGAAATGATGACTCAGAATGTAATGATTGTAGAATAATTTATTTTAGGGATTATACGTAGAAGAGCAGCTTCGGAAATTTTTCGAGGCTGCTTTGTTTTTTTAGTACTTTTAAGTAGTTAACATAAGTTTTACAACTCAGCCCCAATCCCTAGCGAGACATATTCTGCTACAGAGTTATGGGCTTTTAAGTAAAAACCAGCAAAGAAACGAGTCTTGGGATGCCCTATGGCAGGGAAGTAGTAGCGTGAGCCTAGTTTTGCATAAATAAAACTAGGACGTAAAATCGCATTGTTGTTGAGATAACAGCCTAATTGTAAGAGGGCACTCCAATCTCCAAAGAAAATTTCATCTGCAATGAATAACATTAATCTGGAAGAACGCCACCTTGCTTCTCGCTCTGATTGAAAAGCCCCAATATGTTGCCCAAATGCATATGCGCCACGGTTGAACTCATACTCTACTCCTGCTAAAAATTTATGTGTAACCCGAAATTGGTAAGTTGCGGCAAGAGATGCCAGGTAAATAGGATATTGTGGTCCTCCAACTGAAATGTATTCTCGGTAACCTAAAGCTAAATACATGGTGATTCCCCAACGTTTTTCAGGGTAAGTGACTGGTCCCTTAGCCTGAATGAAATCTTCCTCCGATAGAGGTTGGGGCGTGTACCGTAGTCCTAGGTGCCCACCCAGAAGATTAATTCCTAAGTTAGGGAGTTTAGACGCTCCGTTGGAAAAATGATTCAGGTTAAAACCAGTTATTAAAGAAAATGATGGAGAAGTTTTCCAGGCCGCATCAAGGCGAAAATGTACTAAATAATTCCAAGAAGATCCGATAGCATTATTACTTGGATTGTCAATCGGATCAAAAGTTCGATTGAGGTAACCTAAACCAAAACCAAATGTAGTCGATAAATCAAATCTTCTTTTTTCCCACAATGACAAACCTACATGGGGCCAAATCCCGAACGCTTCCCCTAATAATCGATCTTCTCCTAAATCATAAAACATAAAACTTACACCAATCCGGGGGAAGTTATGCTTTTGTTGCCAAAGTTTATTTCCATCAGTCTGATATTGCCAGGTGATTAAAGCCCCAAAGCTTGGTTCTTTAACATCAAAGATAATTTCCGGGGAGTGTTTTACCAATCGTCCTGCAAACAATTGTGCCTCAATAGACTGCCCTTTATTCAGTATCTGAGCGAATAAGGAAGTACCGAAGAGGCAAAAGATAATACTATAAACTATTCCAGAATGTGAAAAAAACATTTGCAGCGTAGTTGTCGTGTAAATGGTTTGCAGGATGAGCAGATTCAAGCTAGATTTGAACTTCTGTGTTTTCTACTTACAATTCAGCGTAAAATTAAAAAGTCTGTAAATCTCTTGTCAGAGAGTTCTTCGAATTCGACTTCATCTACCTGTGCATGAGTTGGTCCATCTTTACACCATTCTAGTAAGGCCTTGAGTTGTGCTGTATTTCCCTGGGCTTCAATATATACGGTACCGTCTGGTTGATTACGTACAAATCCGTTAATCTCAAGTTCGAGGGCTTTATTACGTGTGCTTGCTCGAAACCATACACCTTGAACTTTGCCTGTAACGGTTATTGCGACTGTAGGCATAGAAGATTTTTTGGGAAAGATAAAGGAAAAGTATTAAAGTTATAGAACTTGATGATTGAGTTTGAGCTTCTAGTCCTTGGTTGAAATCATCTTTTCAGATTTAATTTCTTTTTTGTTGGAATTGCAATTAAGGAGATCCTTTTGCATATATGACCTCAGAATTTGTTTTTACCTCGCAAAACTTGATTCTTTCAGAACTTTCAATTATTTTTGAAAGTACATAAAACATTAAAAGAATGCACTTTCAATTTAGCTACCCTAATGAGCAGCAATTAGCCACATACCTCCACCAACAATATGAAGATGAATTAGCCTATACAGAAATTGGGGACTCTATAGATCAACAGCCTCATGGTTATGATCTTGATTATAATTATAGGGTACTAGGTCAGGGTGAGGCAATTTGGAGTGCAGCAAAAAAAGCAATCATCAATTGGCAACAATACCCCAAGCCTTGGACGAATATATACCCGGAGAAACCATCCTTAAAAGTGGGGGAAACAGTGGTTGTTCTTTTTCGCGTTGTAGGTCTGTGGTGGATAAACAGTGCCCGAATAGTTTGTACATTTGATGAAGTTGACCGTTTTGGTTGGGCTTATGGTACCTTAAAGGACCACGTAGAAAGGGGAGAGGAATGTTTTTGGATAGAGCGCGATGCAATGGGAGAGGTGAGCTATCATATTCGGGCTTTTTCTCAACCTGCCTATTGGATGGCACGAATAGGATATCCTTTAGCGCGAAGATGGCAAAGACAATTTGTAAAAGACTCCATCGCAGCTATGTGTCTAATTGCCGAACAGGCGCAAAATGAAATCCATGCAAAATAACATTCCCGCTAATTGGCTTCCTATTACCATTGGATTTTGCTGTTGGTTAGTTTTAGTTTTCATGAATCCTGCAAATTCATTTTTTGATTTGCAATATGTAATATTATTGTTATTGACGGCGCCCTTATGGTTGATTCCAATGGTTTGGCAGGTATTGAATTTGCCGGTATTACTTCAAAGGCTGGCTTTACCAGCAAGTTTATTATTTACTGTAAGTTTTGTGTTGAGCAAAAGTGTTTGGGCAGCTATATTTGTGTTACCCTGGTTGTTTCTAACTTTATCTGCTACCTATGAAGAAATTATTCGTTGGAAGAATAAGAAAAATAGAAAGCTAGCAGATCATAGTCTGTTAGCTGCTTTTTTATACCTGCCGATAGGGGTAAGCTGGGCTTTTGCAGATCGGTTGGGAATGCAACCTTTAGGGTTTTCACCAACGATAACCTTGCTCACAGCAGTACATTTTCACTTTGCGGGTTTTTTATTACCAATATTAAGTGCCCTATTATTAACTGAGCATATTGACCTAAAGGCATGGGAATATTTTATGGGTTGGGGAGTCATTTTCGGAGTACCATTGACTGCCATTGGAATAACAACTACCCAGTTTGATTTGCCACAGGTTATCGAGATAGTTTGTGTGATGGTAATGGCTGGCTCTGCCTGGTTAGTAGGTATGACCTATTTACGGCGGGGGTGGGAATTTCGAAGGCAAATAATTGGCCCTCTTTGGCTTATCTGCGGAATGGCTTTGATCGCTGGAATGTCTTTAGCTATGGCCTACGGTTGGAGAACAGTAATAACTATACCCTGGCTAACGATACCGTGGATGTATGCATTGCATGGAACGTTGAACGCGGTAGGTTTTGCATTGCCAGGAGTATTGGCTTGGTGGTTATTTCAAAAATATAGCGTGCAACGATGAAGGATTTTTGGCAAAAACTTAATTATTTAAATAAAGGATCTAAGCGTCAACAGGAAGCTTATAAGGCAATCGAGTCAAGCAACGTGATGGAGATATTGAAAGCATTTGATCCGATTTTAGTTGGCACTATTCCACTTGAAATTGATTTGCCGGATAGTGATTTGGATATTATTTGTGAGGTTTATGATCCTAAGCTATTTATCAATATTATTACTACTCATTTTGGGCGAGAAAAAGATTTCCATATACAGCAAAAAGAAATTCGTCATAAAAAAGTATCTCTGGCTCGCTTTTGCCATAAAAACTTTGAGTTTGAATTATTTGGGCAAGCTGTTCCAGTCATGCAGCAATATGCATATAGACATATGTTGATAGAGCATAAGTTGTTGCACTTGAAAGGAGATGTATTCCGGGAAAAAATTATAGCTTTGAAAAAGAGTGGTCTCAAAACGGAACCAGCATTTGCTAAAGCACTGAACTTACGAGGTAACCCTTATGAGGCATTGTTGAAGTTTAATGAGTTTAAAATAGATAACTAAATTTTAGATCTGCAAAGAATATGAAAATAGCTTTCTTCAGTACCAAACCCCATGATCGCAAATACTTTGATGCTGCGCTGAATCAAGACCAACATCAACTTAATTATTTTGAAACTGCTTTTAATGAAGTGACGACCAATCTAATAACAGATGAAAAGGCTATTTGCGTGTTTGTCAATGATCAAGTTAATGCTCAGGCTATCGAAAAATTAGCTTCTAAAGGTGTGAACTTAATCGCGTTGCGCTGTGCAGGCTTCAATAATATTGATCTAAAGGTAGCCAATGAACATCACATCCGGGTGGTAAGGGTACCAGCTTATTCTCCTCACGCCGTTGCAGAGCACGCTGTAGCCTTGATGTTGACTTTAAACCGGAAGACACATAAAGCATATAACCGGGTCCGTGAAATGGATTTTAGTTTAAAAGGTTTAACCGGATTCGATGTATATGGAAAAAAAGTTGGTGTTATTGGTACTGGGAAGATTGGTCGTTGTTATGCCAGAATCATGCGGGGTTTTGGTTGTGAAGTATTGTGTAGTGACCCTTATCCTGCTAAATCATTGTTAAAGGAAGGTTATACGTATTTAAGCATTGAAGAGCTGTTGCCCAAGGTGGATATTTTAGCTTTACACTGCCCACTTACTCCAGAAACCAAGCACCTGATCAATAAGGAGCGTATCCACCAAATGAAACCAGGTGTCATGTTGCTCAATACCAGTCGTGGAGCACTTATAGATACTAAAGCAGTGATAAAGGGTTTAAAAAAAGGCGTGATTGGAGCCTTGGGGATTGATGTTTATGAACAAGAAGAGCAACTTTTCTTCGAAAACCTTTCAGATACCATCATTCTTGATGATGTAATCACTCGCTTGATGGCATTCCCAAATGTTTTGATTACCTCTCATCAAGCATTTTTTACGCATGAAGCATTAACTCAAATAGCAGAAGTCACTTTGGAAAATGTAACTGCTTTTGAGCAAAAAAAGGAGTTGGAATATGAAGTAAAAGTTTAACTAAACCATTTTTCCATACCCTTGTTAGGCTTGAAAAGCTTTATATTCGACTAAAAGCCCTAATTTTGCACAATCCGCAGTGATGACAATAATGAACAAGAATCAAATTCATCTATCTCGGGAAAACTATACTGATGACGATCCCACCGCTGAGTCGCGGAAAAAAGATCATATTGAGTTGGCTTTTCAATCGCAAATCGAGCAGTTACAGCTAGATACGCGGTTTTATTATGAGCCTGTCTTAAGTGCTCATCCCCAATCAGGTAGCCTCAAAAGCACTCCTTTTTTGGGAAAAACTATGCGTACGCCCCTTTGGGTATCCAGTATGACAGGTGGAACTGATTTAGCTAATATAATCAACAGTAACCTCGCTCGTGCTTGTCGAGACTTCGGAATGGGGATGGGGCTAGGTAGTTGTCGCTCTTTGCTT
>CBDUIU010000213.1:0-6785 GCA_965367335.1 uncultured Saprospiraceae bacterium | reverse complement strand
AGTAGTATTGGTACAGCCATGATTGTCCGTCACCATTAGGCTTATAGAATAACTCCCTGGCATATCGTAAGTGCAGGTTGCTGATGGGCTGGCACCGGATCCCGGTACCGTGCCACATGTACCTCCTAAACCCCAAAGCCGATCCGCGATCAGGCCATCGGCAGAGGTAGATCGATCATTGAAAGAGACATCCAGGGGTACACAACCAGAGAGTGGTGTAGCATCAAAATCTGCAACTGGAAGACTGTAAACTTTAATGAGATCTGTTTTACACTCCGTACCTTGATTACCAGCATTATCTGTTACGGTAAGACAAATGGTGTAAGTACCTGGTGTAAAAATACGAGAAACACAGTCAGATGTTGGCCTGACATTTCCGGTGAGATCCCATTGCCAAGCTACGATGGAGCCGGCAGTAGAGGAAGAGTTATCACAAAAGTTGGCAAGAAGAGAACCGCAGCCCTCCGTTTCATTAACTGTAAAATCAGCCGTAACCTGCCCCTGTCCAATTTGCCAAAATGAAAGACAAATCAGTGTACTTAGTAATCGATAGATTTGTGGCATTCCGCTTTCCTGGTTAATCTAAAAAATAGGTTTCCTTCATAGAACGACTTTTGTCCAATAGACAATTAGCCATCCACATTATGGATAGGTCATTGGGATTTTGCACATTTGAGAAAGGGGGGATTAATGTTTAGTGCAATCGTTCTAATAGCATGGAATGTTAATATGTTCGATAATTTACAAGTTTCATTCCAAAAAGAAAGATTGTACCTGCCCTACTCATAAGGTGTTGGCAACCAGGGGATATTGTAATTCTGACAGTCTAGAGGAGCAATTAATCACGCGAATTTATTTCGAAAAAGTTCTTTCCCAAACGATGCAGTATTTGTGGATATTTCGTGTCTCAATTCTTAATTAAAACTTTAACATTAATTCATCCACAACAGATAAGATTAAAGCTACTCCTCAAAAAGAGCAACTGCTTTTTTTGAAAAAGAACTTTCCTATCCGAGTTTCTTCGAATAGTATTTTTTTGTTAAAACTTAATTTGGGAAATTATCTGATCCAGATACAGACAGACAATATGACATCTTATCATCCCTACTTCTCAACCAACACAAAGGTATGACAAATTATCAATTTAAATAAAATTTTAATATATTCTTAACAGCGATTATATATCCATCCTATTTTCCGCCACTTCTCTTAATCTCTACGATCTCGACCCTTCGTTCTAAAGAGGCTGAAACGCTGTAAATTGAGTTTCTTTGGTCGTTCAGATCATCACTGATCGTCGTTGCAGCGGTTGTCTCACCAAAAGAGCGTTCTGTAAGAATCAATTGACCGGAATCAATATAAGGCAAGAAAACTCCATCTTGGTAAGCTCTAAAATGGTTCTTAACACTACTTACACGCCTTTTCCCCAAAGATAAATTATAGTTACTCTTAGCACGTGGAGAAGTAAATCCTTTGATGAAAATCTCTACTGTTTCTCCTTCCTTTAATCGATCTAGTAAGATCGTAGAAAAAAGCATCAGGTATTCATTTCCCCGTTTAACTTTATCTTCAAAAAATCGATCTATCTCCCAGGCGGCTTCTTCTTTAGCAACTTCACTCAATGGACCGGTGTATTCATCAATAAATTCATATTTACGAGGGTAAAAATCATTATAGGTCGTTTCATAATTTTTTTTGGTCGTAGTCTTTCGTGTCCGTTTATCCGGTTCATCATTATCAAAATATAGTGCAAGTGGAAGAAAGTCTTCTAGTCGTTCCGGTGGTTTAATAACTGGTATATCCGGACTGGGCACGTCCACCAAAGGATCCAGTGGAAGTGGGCTAATTTCCAGCTTGTTACTATCAATTGTGACTATCGTTGAATCCGGGAGTGGAGGAATTGACTCTTTTTCCGCTTTAAAGGTCACTTTAAAAATATCATTACAGCAAGATTTATGGTCTTTATCTAAATAAAAAGCCCCTTCACGATTACTAGAAAAATAACCCACCGTACTATCATTGGTCATACTAAAATAGATGTCATTATAACTACTATTTAAGGGGTATCCTCCGTGAACAGGAGCTCCCCAATGTTCATTCCCGTCGAACTTGACATGATATATATCATACCCCCCCAGGTTCGGCCGGCCATCTGTACTGAAATATAGCGTTTGTGTGGGAAGATGGTAAAAAGGAGTAATTTCATTTCCTGGCGTATTGATTACCTCTAAATTGATGGGGTCTGCAAATTTTTCATTGCTTTTTTTCCAGGTCATGTAAATATCCAGCCCCCCTTTCCCTCCGGGTCGATTAGATGCGAAAAACAACATTTCCCGATTATGAACGGGATCATAAACCAAATGAGGGTGGGTAGTAGTCGAACCCTCAACATTAATATTATCAGGTAATTGTTCAGGTTTTGCCCAGCGACCCCGACGATCCTTTCCCCGGGCATATATCTTACACTCGATTTGAGTACTGGTTTTATAAACACACGAAGTATAATACATCACACCTCCTTGTCCAATGGTCAAATGTGCTGTGATCTTATCTTTCTCATTGAATCCACGAGGAATAGGGCGACCTCGACCACCATTTAATGAATATAACACTTTGGTTAACTTACGCTTAGGTATGTGATCATCTGATTTCCAATCATATCTATGAGAGCTATAGAACAAAGTATCGCCTTTCATAAGTGGACCAAATTCTGTAAAAGGCGTATTGATTTTTTTGTTTAAATGTGCGATCTCAGTTTCATCGGGCTCAGCTAATATCTCCAAAGCCCATAGGCAATCTTCTAACTCTTGTTTGCCGAGTTGTAGCTCTTCTTCATTTCCTTTCCCACTTTTTATAAATTGTTCCAGATGATATATGGCTCCTTCATAACTCCCCTGCCCTTTCTTAACCTGACCAATACGCAATTGAAGTATTGGAAAATCTTTTTCTGCCTTTGCCGTGAGTATCTTATTATAATAATTTAACGCGACCTCATAAGCATAAATACTGCGGGCAGTTTCTGCGTAGCGGTAAATCGCATGCAGGTTTTTATCTTTTTTTAATAAAGCTTCCTGGTAGTAAGTCATCGCAGCATAGTAGTTTTCTACTTTAAAAGCATTATCTCCTGCTCTCAGGAGTGCCTTAAAACTCTGACCATATGCTAATTGATTAATTCCTAAAAGCAGGAATAAAAAGATAAACAAACGCAGATAAGTTGAATTAATAAGGGCCATAAGAAATAATGGAAGTTTTTGTCTACTCATAGAATTATAATAGCAAAAGATCAGGGTTAAGCCGCTTTGGTCCACTACTAGAAAATAGGGCAAGCCTTAAAAGTTTTTGGTGGTTCTACTTTAGTAAAGGTATAGATCACTGAAAGTTCCGGTCCCCCCTTGCCATTGGTAGCAGGGTCAAATCCTGAGAGATTAATATCATAACTAAAACCAGCCAATACATTCTGGTAAATGACTTCAAAGACCGGAGCAATTGCATCCAGTTCTTCTGCATACCGGGTAGCCATCCAAAGCCGGAGGCTGACATCCTCATTAATTTTATATCCTCCCCCCAAACTGACGACCCTCTCCTGATACTTCCCTTGAAACTGAAGCATCGCATGCGTTAGCCATTCCCAACGTTCTATTTTTCCACCTGCGAAGGCGTAAATACTCGTTCGCATAGGAAGCTTGGCTATTTCCAGTCCTAAAAAATTCTGCTTCGGTTGATTGATATTGTGCAGGCCAAAACCAGTATTGATCCAAAAATTACCCTCTTGGTTTTGCCAATTCAGATTTAATCCTGAGGAGATGTCAAGAAAGGAATTGTCAGACATCGCGTCCAAATCTCCTTCACGTGTAGGTAAGCTAAGATCCAACAGGTCACCATTGTGCTGATTACCCCATTGTAAGTTATTAGGATCAAATGAGCGACGTGCATAGCCAATACCGAAACCGGCAGTGAGAAAAGTCTGATCATTTAAACTTCGGGTATAACTTCCAATGAGCTTTATTTGAGTTGCTCCCAAGTTGGAATCCCCTGCACGGTCATTGTTCATAATAATGCCCCCACCAACGTAACCATTTTGCAGTTGATCTTCCAAAAATTTTTTATCAAAAGCAGCAGAATATGTTCGATAATCAACAGGCACACTCCGCCATTGATTACGCCAGTTTACCATGATGCGCATATCTTGTTGAAAAACGCCTGTCAGTGCTGGATTTACATTCAGCGGACTATTATAGTATTGGGTAAAATGAATATCTTGGGCAATCAAAGGAGTGATTATGGGGAAATAGCCCATGCATAAACAAAGGAGTATCATTAAACGGTTCTTCATTGGCGCTGAGAATTTAAAAACAATTTATGAAATAAAAATCACATATTAAGTCCGGAATATTAAAAAGTAGGATTATGCCAAAAAAAGTAGGGATTACGGGAGGGATAGGGAGTGGAAAGACGACCGTCTGTCGGATATTTGAGGCTATCGGTATTCCTGTGTATTATGCAGATGACAAAGCCAAGATATTAATGACGGAAAGCAAATCATTGGTCAGGCGCATTAAGCAGCTATTAGGAGAAGATGCCTACACCTCAACGGGCAAACTTAATCGTGCTTATGTCGCTGATATTATTTTTAGCGACCAGAAAAAACTAGAACAACTCAATGCCCTGGTACATCCAGCTGTTTGGGAAGATGGAGAAAAATGGAACGACGCGCAAAATAGTCCTTATACGCTCAAAGAGGCTGCCTTATTATTTGAAAGTGGTGGACACCAATTATTAGATGCCGTTATTACCGTAACTGCCCCGGAAGACATACGGATAGAAAGAGTAATGAGAAGAGATGGGGTCAGTAAAGAACAAGTAAAGGCCAGAATGCAGAAACAATGGCCCGAGCGACAAAAAAAGGAATTAGCTGACTATGTTATTAACAATGATGGAAAGTCATTTTTAATTCCCCAGGTGCTACATATTCATCATGCTATTATGAAATCTATTAAAACAAATAATCCGTAATATTTGCATCTACCTATTCTTTTAGGTATTTTTGCCCATAGGCATTTTACATCCCGTTCACCGTTTTTTAACTTTCCCAGAAACTCTTAACTAAGCATCTCTTTAGTAATTATTGTATTTATCTCACTAATTGTGTGTTGATAAAACATTGTAATTACTAATCATTTGAGCGATGTTCTATATTTTCCTAGTGCTGATCTAGCTCTGGTAGAAACCACAATAGCAAAGCAACTTAGCAGTAACAGTAGTAAAAAGTATTCTTCTGATCCATATATTTCACAGACCAATTGAAGGTTTAGTGAAATATTCTGATGCTATCAGTAGAGTACCATTCTATGTATAAGAATCATTGAAGGGAACCTTCTCCCTAATTATATTAAAAACAAAAACAAAGACTTCAATGGGACAAACAAAATTTACACAATTTGCTTTCCAGCTCTCTAATGCACTATCACATTTATGCCTGATAAGCATGTTGATCTGTATGGGAACAATGAGTAGCCAGGCTCAGATCAGTGTCGCCACTAATGTGACCAATGTATCTTGCTCTGGCGGCTCCGATGGCAGTATTACTGCCCAAGTATTTGGAGGTTGGCCTCCTTATACCTACTCATGGAGTAATGGCGGAAATACAGAGACGATCTCTGGTTTACCTGCTGGAACCTATACTGTGACTGTACAGGATAAGGATTTGGCTATTGGAATCGCTACTGCTACGGTATTTGAGCCAGCGCCGCTGGGTATCATACTACAGCCTTCTGCAACCTGCGGTACAAGTGGGGGTTCTATTCAATCCATCGTTTTTCAAGGTACACCTCCTTATACTTATGCATGGAGTAATGGCCAAACCACAGCCAATGCTACTGGATTAAGTACCGGTACTTATACCTTAACCGTCACTGATAACAATGGTTGTACTACTGCTCAATCAGCAGATGTAAGCACTGGTTCAGGCCTCAATCTCTTTACTACTGCTAGTTATGAAACTTGCAGCGGTAGTAATGATGCAACGGCCACAGTAGTTGCTTTGAGTGGCACAGGACCTTTTACTTATTTATGGAGTGATGGACAAACGACTGATATTGCAGTTGGACTTGCAGCAGGATCTTACACCGTGACAGTAACTGATGCCACGGGCTGTACAGGTGAAGCCACTCAAGTTGTTGAATTATCTCCCGAGGGTGTTTGGATTATGATAACTTCCACCGACGCCTTTTGTGGCCAAAATAATGGTACTGCTCATGTAAGTGCTATGACAGGACAGGCTCCTTATACCTATTTATGGAGTAATGGTAATATGACCTCAGACCCAACAGGCCTGAGTGCTGGTACGTATACCGTAACAGTGACTGATGCAAATGGATGTAGCGCCGTTGGTTCTACTGATGTGGGCAGTACTCCTGCTCCGGACCCCGGAAGTATTTCTACCACGGATCCAACAACTTTCTGTGTAACAGATATGATCCCAGATATTATAACTGTGACATCAACAGGTAGCACTGCACCTGATTTTCGCTTTGTTATCACGGA
This sequence comes from uncultured Saprospiraceae bacterium, assembly GCA_965367335.1. Taxonomy (GTDB): domain Bacteria; phylum Bacteroidota; class Bacteroidia; order Chitinophagales; family Saprospiraceae; genus CBDUIU01. Next base: position 242 of record CBDUIU010000213.1, on the reverse strand, counting down.
TGTCAATGGAATTATCTTAGGAATAAACACTACTGGCATTTTCGATTTAACTAATGCTCCGGTTGGTACTTGTTTTATCTATGGTATGGGCTGGGAAGGTATGATTACCGGTTTGGATGTAGATAGCGATATCAATTTAATACAGGGTTGTTATGCGTTAACCAATCCAATCACTGTTGTCCGCACGGACTGTCAAGACCCCTGTGTAGCTGATGCAGGAACCTTGACTGGAACACCTGATG
>CBDUIU010000212.1:0-6785 GCA_965367335.1 uncultured Saprospiraceae bacterium | reverse complement strand
GCCTATTTTACCTCCGAGGAGATTTCCAAGAATTATATGCATTATGAACCCATACCAGGCGATTATGAGGGGTGCGTAGAGTTAGCCAGTTTAGACGGTAAGGTGCATGTCCTCGATAGGTAACCTTTTAATTACTTGATTTGTTCTTTGCACAACTAGTTTGAAGATTTATGAATTAAGATTGTCCACTGACCAATCTATTTTTATCACTTTTAGCAACGCTCATGGGGAAATCATTCGACCATATTCCAACTGATATTCAGGATTGGATCATAAAGCAGCCGATATTTTTTGTGAGTACAGCACCACTATCTGCTGATGGATTGGTGAATTGCTCTCCTAAGGGCTTGGATTCTTTTAGGATATTAGATAATCATACAGTGGCCTACCTCGACCTGACGGGCAGTGGTGTGGAAACAATTGCCCACCTGAAAGAAAATGAAAGGATTACCATTATGTTTTGTGCCTTTGAAGGACCACCAAGAATTTTGCGCTTGTATGGAAAAGGTAAAGTGTGGGAAAGAGGTAGCTCAGCTTTTATTGCCCACCAGGCAAACTTCCCGCATTATGATGGGGCAAGGTCTATCATAGAAATTGAGGTGTTCAAGGTCCTCACCTCTTGTGGCTACGCGGTCCCATTAATGGCATATCAACAAGATCGGGACGTGTTGGATAAATGGGTCGATCGGAAAGGGGTTGAAGGCGTCTTGGCTTATCAGCAGGAAAAGAACCGGGAGAGTCTGGACGGGCTAAAAGGTTTAGAGCCAACAGAATAAAACACCTTGTGCAGGTCTAATTTATATCACCTCCTAACATTTGGAGCCTATCAAGCGTTATTTAAAAAACGCCGGCATCATGAAACGATTGCTCCCCTTTACTTTATCTCTGCTCTTTTCAACGGTTTTATTTACCCAAAACAATACAGGAAACGGCACACTAGTTAAAAGCATTTATTTTGGTGGTGGCTCTGCCTATATTGATAGAGTACAAGCAAAAGAATTACAGGAATTCATTGATGAAATTCCGAACATCCGCAATTGTGAGATCAGTATTCAAAGTCATACGGACAACATTGGTAGCCTGGAATATAATCAATGGCTGTCCATTCACCGGAGCAGGGCTACTCAGCAAGAACTACTAAAGATTGGCGTACCGCAGGAAATTATGTCCATCCTCGATTTTGGTGAGCAACACCCAGACTTTGATAATGACACCTGGGAAGGGAAACTGCAAAATCGTCGAGTGGATGTCATTATTAAACGGCTCATACTTTGAGCTGGGTCAATCATTGCTGCTCCGTCTTTTTTCTAAGGAGTTTTTCATAGTTTTCAATTTCAGTAAATACCCATAGAAAAGTGCAAATGAAAAGCCAGCTAAGAGGGCTGCAATCGTGGGTTGCACACCAGCCAACCAATCGTAAAGCCCATGGAGAATAGCGGCCACCAACAACCCGGAAATGATCAAAGCAGTTACCTTTTCTTTTCTGATGGTAGCAATTGCAATGAAATAAGCTACAATTCCCGACCAAACTGCATGACAAAACACAAGTGATACTGCCCTCAGCATTGTCACGACCATCGCATTTTGTACACCAGTTACCAGCCCTTCTACCCCATAGTCCCGGGTAAGCGAATAGGTAGAAAAGACCGCATTTTCCCCGTAGTGGAGATTCTCAAAAGCCGCAAACCCCAAGCCTGAGAAGACACCCACAGTCACAAAATGGATCGGTTTGAGATCAAGTTTCATTACTTTAATAATGAGCAGCAATGGCAGGGCCTTTATTGTTTCTTCCCATATACCTACCTGAAATATAAAGCCTAATAAAGAAATGAGCGTACTTCGACTGTCAGGCATGGCAAGATAAAAATCCGGGAGAAGTAGACGATAAATAAGTAGCAGTAGCCAAATCCCAATAATTCCTGTAAAAAAGAAACTACCTATCCCAAGTCGCCAGCTCCCTCTATCATTGAGAACAAATTTTTTCAAAATAACTCCCCAGACAAAAGCGAAGAAAAGCGCAAATAACGTCAATTGGGCCGAAGGATTCTGTATAGTTACAATGAGCAAGGGAACAATTCCTAGCAAGGTGACCGCCCAGAAAACAAAATCCTTCAATAATACCGAAATATTATTTTGATCGATTGGAATGATCTCTTCCCGAAAACTAATCTGCTTCAGGTCTTCAAGAACTTCTTTTGCCTGTTTGGCTCCGGACTCAAAGATCAGCTGAGGCTTGACCTTTGTTTTCAATAGTTCTTCTTTTGTTGGATTTTTTTCCACTTTTGGAAGATCAACCGGGTTTTCCGACTGAACAGCAGGTACTTGCAAAGACTGAAAGCATGAAGGACAATCAATGGGTTTTCCAGTGAATGAGGTACTCACTTCAAGTGGATGATGACAAGTTGGGCAAGTGAACTTGATTGTTTCCATTTGACGAGGGCTTTGGTTAATTGGGTATTCTACCTCTAATTTTAAAAAAAAAATTTCCTATGACCAATTTTCAGCGGTCTTATTTCAACCTTAGCTAAACAAAATAACCAGAGAGTAATACCCGGAATGTTAAAAATAAGTTTCTTCACTTTATTTTTCATCGCAGGCAACGCTTTTTCTCTACTCAACGTGTTAATAGGAAATGAATCAACCGCAACTACAGGCACTGATTGAGGCCTGCCGGAAAAATGACCGGCAAAGCCAAAAACAATTGTACCGTCAGTTTTTCAACTACGGGATGACGGTCTGTTCGCGGTATGCACAAAATGAAGAGGAGGCCAGGGAAATGCTGAATGACGGGTTTATTAAAATTTTCAGCAAGCTCAATCAATATAGTCCTGACCGGTCATTCAAAGGCTGGCTGAACCGAATTTTGGTCAACACCGCAATTGATTATTACCGAAAGCGAAAACATGACCCACAGGTGGTCGACCTGGTACATGCCCAACATTACTCCTCCATTGGGACGGATGCACTTGGACAAATCGCAGAAAAAGAGATCCTGGCCCTGGTACAAAAGTTACCTCCCTCCTATCGCATCGTTTTTGGTTTACACGTAGTTGAAGGGTACAGCCATCCAGAGATTGCGGAGCAGCTGGGGATCAGTGTAGGAACATCGAAATCAAATCTGGCTAAGGCACGCACAAAGCTTAAAGCCATGCTTTATAAAATAGAAGAAAAGAGAAATAATTATGGATGATCAGCAAATGGACCAGTGGTTTGGGGATAAGCTGCGTCAGGAGCAGGAGTTTGACTTTCGTGAGTCAGACTGGGCGGCCGTTGCGGACGGACTGGATCAGGAAGAAAAGCAGCGGCGGCGACTGGCTTGGTTCTGGTGGCCGTTGGGCATGATGGCAGTCTTAGTACTGGGGCTTGTCTTTTGGCAACAGCAAAGACAAATTAACTCCTTACAAGAACATCTGAGTGAACTAGAATTAACAGATACCGTCCGGAAGACTATTGTGATTACCGACACCATCCGCAACACTATTACTTTAGAAGGTGATGATTCGCCGCCAGCTCAGGGTGTGCAGAGAAAAACAGATGACTTAGCAAGTGTGAGTGGTCCAAATTTACGTACAAGCTCAAGTAAAAATACCAGCATAGCGACTACAACAAAAGAAATTGATAAAACATCCAATGCTTTGGAAGCTATTCAAGAAAAAATTTCTAGCTTCAATGATGTAACTCAAAGTTTCTCAAACAGTTCTGTTGTAAAGGACCGGGCTCAGTTATTCGCAGTTGATTCATTGACTGAGCCAGCGGTCTTTTTGGGAGAGGGGATAAAGGGGGAAAAGGTAGCAGGGGTAGCAGAGGGGGCAGAGGGGGAAAAACTGGATGTATACCTGACTGAGCTGACACATCCGCTGCCTGATATATCAGAAGTTATTATTCGTAAAAACAGTGTTAAAAAGATCAGGCCCAGCAAACAATGGAAACCAAAATTTGAATTAGACATAGCCGCTGGCCTGGGCAAACCTAAAGCATTATCAGCTAATCTTTCGAACCAGGGAAAACTGAGCACTCAAATGATCGGTGCAGGGTTTAGTGTCCAGCCTATAAAACACTGGTGGATACGGGCTGGGGTTTCCCGGCAAGTCGTTCGGTATTCTACTACTGAAACAAACACCGCCAATGCTTATGCCGATTCCCAAAGAAGTGAGCTTGAAGAAATACTGGGCCAAACTGGCTCTAACCAAGCACCAGGCTTGTTAGATGGAGATATTTCTTCACTAAAGGATCAAAGACGGTATTGGCAATACGAACTTGGCCTGAGATACGATTGGTTAAATAGAAAAAGATGGAATCTATATTTCAGAGGAGATATCTTAGCTAAAATTAAACAGCAACGAAAAACCGATATCTCCGCATTTGACATTAACAATCAGTATGCAGGAGCTGGGCTGGCAAATGAAAGTATTAGCAGTAGTTCTCGCGATTTTAGTATTACCGGTTTTCAGGTGGGCCTCGGCGGTAATTATAAGCTGAATCAACATTGGCAGCTTTCCCTGGAAGGAACGACCCATATTAATAATAATGGAACTGGTTTATCTACTGATTTAATTCCGCTTTGGGATATTCGCTTAGGTGCAAAGTATAGATTTTAACAGGTGAAAATTATATTCAACCCTCTAACAGTTTTAGATATGAAACAATTACTCCTACTTTATTTTTGTTTATCAACAATATGTAGCCATGGACAATCCGGAATAGAATTTTTCACTTCCGGAAATATTTATACTGGAATCACTAAAGAAGTATCTGACAATTATTATGGTTATGACTATAATATCCCTGCATTAATCAATGTTGATTTTGCCTTATTAGCACCTATGTCTGTATTTCTGGATCATGACTTCATGGCGGGTATGGAGTTTAAAGGTGGTTTAATCATTAATAATCGTTGGTATGCAAGTACCGGAATCCGCTATGATACCCGTCGATTTGCAGTTATTAACAGTTGCCCTTATTGCAATACTATTGGGGAAGAAAATCAAGATATTAATAGTAAGGCAATAGAAATTCCGCTGAGTCTACAATACCGGATTATTTCCGACCTACCCATATCACCATTCCTGCACGCCGAATCTTTCTTATCCTTCCGAAAATATAGTGGCAACAATTACTACTATGGCTATAGTAATCATAAACAACAATTAGCAGGTATCCGATTGGGTCTCGGACTAAATTATCGACTGGGTGAAAAAGTCGAACTCAATCTAACCGGCACCTGGGGGAAAACACAAACACTTGAGGGGCTTTCATTTTTTAAACCCAAGGATAATTACGGTTATCGTAGCAATTCACAAATAACGGATTATCAACTTTCCTTAGGGGTAGTCAGTCGGATGGGTAGGTAACAAATAAAACTCCCAAACATTAAATCTACAAAACAATAAAACATGAAAATTTCTCCCTTTTTCTTTTTACTTTTTTCACTTCTCCTATTGACAACTTGTAATAAGGAGGAAAGCACAACCGACCCACGCTGTCCTGATTGTAATTTCACTTGTTTAAGTGATTCAGACACCGACATTATTACCAATGATTGTGATAGTGCGACCAGCTGCGCCTTTACAATTCACTCCGACAGTAAACTTAAAATTGAGGATCGACTAGCGATGACTTATGAAGCTGGCGATAAAAAGGTTTTCTTATTACAAGTCTATTCCGACCCACGTGATGACCTTGCTGATGATGAGACAACCATCAAGCTGGGGTTTGAGCTCCCTACTGATCAAACTAGCTTTGCTTTGGATGATGATCAATTGCAAAACATCAACCTGCATTCTCAACGCATTTGCTTTTGTTCCGACATTCCAACTTTCAAAGTAGAACAAGGCTGTGTTCAAGGCAAACAACAAACTGATGGCTCCTGGTGGATACAAGGGGATTTGGTGATTAAGCTGTGGATCGACGAGGAAGTGGATTATAAGTTTGAAGTGAAATTTGAAGAATAGGTAAAAAGCTGCTTCGTTATTTTTTCTGCGCTTCCTCTATCTCTTGCTCCAAATGATCAATAAATAAGATCCCGTTTAGGTGATCAATTTCATGCTGAAAAATAACCGCTGTAAAATCTTCGACCATTTCCATGGCATGGCTACCATCCTGTTTGTCGTATTCGAGTAGAATCGCATAAGCACGATTTTGAGTGGTCGCTCTTTTATCCGGAATTGACAGGCAGCCTTCCGGGCAGGGCTGTTTCTTTTTAGAATACTGAACGATCTTTGGATTTAGATAAACCTCAAATGGAAATCCATCCTTATCAAACCGCTGTACCCAGATGATATTTTTCAATACCCCTACCTGTGGAGCTGCTATGCCAACGCCCATGGACATACTATCTCGTACCGTCCGGTAAAGTCTGGTGATGAAATGTTGCAGGATCGGATCCTTCGGATTCACCTTGATCGATTGGCTTTTTGTCCGCAACAATAGTGAATCATGTTTATTAGTAATCAAAAATACGCGCATCGGCTGGGTGGTATCTCCAGAAAGGATCAATTGTTTTTGCGGAGATGTAAAATCAGCAGTCTTGTTCAGTACTGACTTTTTCGTTGGACTACAAGCAAACAGACACCACTATTATAATTACCGGCACAGATCCGAATCATCTTTTTACATTTTTTTCATAAATATCAATCCACTCCTGCGCTGTCATTTTACCGGACAATTCGCCGATCAGGTCATAGGGGACCTCTTCAATTTTTTTAAATCGAATACAGCTTTTTCCCATATCTAGCTTGCGTTTACAGTGTTTTGGATATTCCGCAACAAACCATTTCATCAAATCC
>CBDUIU010000211.1:0-6790 GCA_965367335.1 uncultured Saprospiraceae bacterium | reverse complement strand
GTAAATAGTTTTGACGTGAATCATATGTTTAAGAAAGGCTTAGACATTTTGAAAAAGAAAATGAAATAAACTTCGAGCGGCTGTAGACATTTAAAATTCCTGGACCATTGCCAACCCTTCTGAAAAATCGCGAATATCACGAAAACGAGTCGGAAGGATCAAGCGACCATTCCGATCAATAAAGGCCATTCCGCGGGAAGTAGCGACACGAGCAAAGCCCTCTTTGAAATCCCAGGCCAGATAGTATTCCGGGGGGGTTACTTCTAATCCAGAAGTATTCAGATAACCCCATAGTTGACCAATTTGATACCCAGCCCGACCTTCGGTAAAATGGTACAATTGATCATATTTGATGGGGGTAACTGGATGCCCAAGTTGATCCAGCAGTCCGACTTTTCCCATTTTTTTTGCGATCCAACGATTTTCCCCGGCTGGCCAGATGCGCTCAAACCGGGGTTCAATGATATAGTCTCCTTTAGTATTAATAAGGCCATAGACACTATCCTTTTTTACCACCGCTAAGCCATCATTAAAATCCTCGGCTCTATCAAATTTAAAGGGAATTTTTGTCTCTCCGGAAAGATCGATATAACCATACTTTCCATTTCTTTTTGCCACAATGAAGTCAGACTTTAAACTACCGATACGCTCATATTCAGCTGGAATAATAAAGGTACCGGAAGTATCTATAATTCCGTATTTGTTTTGTTTGCGAGCTTTAGAATAACCGTTGTAAAAAGAAGTAGCAAAATCAAAAGAGTTATTGATCTTAAGTACGCCAGTTTTATCAATGAAACCATAAAACTGCCCTTGTCGGACTAAGCTATACCCGTTACTGAAATCTTGTACATCGTCGAAAATAGCCTCAATCATCCATTGGCCATTTTTATTGATAAAACCCATTTTACCGGAAGGAGCGGTGACTCGAGCCAAGCCTTTATTAAATGGCCAGACTGCTTTATATTCTAGAGGGATGACTATATTTCCTTGTTTATCTATATAACCCCAACGCCCTTTTATCCGTACCTGAGCTAACCCTTCAGAAAAAGGCCGGGCATCATCAAACTCAGTGGGAATGACCATACGACCACCCTTATTGATAAACCCCCATTTATAAGGCTGCTCCGGATAATCGTCCTCCCATGATGGTAATTCATCGGGAGTATTTTCTTCCTCGGGCGGTTCTTCCTGACAAGTTGCCAGACCTAACACAAGAACCAACAGCAGAATCCATCTTTTTCTCATAAAACACTGTTCTTTGGAATCGGAGAAATAAGTTGTAGCCATGCCTAGATCTCAAAATCTACCCCACGGCGGATTAAGGTAGCTTGTTTTTGTTCAATAAACTGCTCGTATTGTTTTTTATCAAAACGATATAAAGTAGCTGGACGGTGTGGAACATCTTGTTGTTTTCCGACCTCTTGCAAAATTCCAGTATTTAAAATACGCGTTCGAAAATTACGACGATTTAAGGAAATGCCCAAAATTGTTTCAAAAAGTTCTTGCACTTCGCTGAGTGTAAAAATATCTGGCAACAATTCAAATCCAATAGCTTGATACCTGACTTTTGCGCGCAGACGCTCTACAGCCATGCCCATAATTTCCGAATGATCAAAGGCTAATTTGGGAAGCTGGTTTATGTTAAACCAACCTACATCCGTAGCATCATCTGCCGCTTCCACCAAGTGCGCATGCAAATTAACCAGGGCATAATGGGCCACGCTAATGGTCCAGCCCCGTGGGTCCCGGTAAGGTGTACCAAAGGTGTAAAGTTGTTCGATAAAAACGTCACGCATCCCGGTTTCTTCCTCTAACTCCCTTTTGGCAGCAGCAATTAAGTCTTCTTGTTCATCAACAAAACCACCGGGCAAAGCCCAGTCACCGGCAAAGGGTTCGTTGGCCCGCTTGATAAGTAAGACTTTCAAAGGGTTTCCAGGTTCGTAACCAAAGATGACACAATCAACACAGACGGATGGCTTTGGAAAGTCATAGTTATAGGACATGTTTTTACTTTTGAGTATGTTTAATTAGAAAGGGCTGCGAGTAATATATTTATTGGAATAAGGCAGCTCGCAACTTTAGCACTTCCTCATCCATCTCATAATGATAATGCTTTTTATGCGAAAATAACTTCCATTGTCTTTTTGCATTTTTTCTGATTTCTTTCAAAGTGTAATATTTTCCTTTTCCATCAAAAAGCTTTACACTTTCTCTCACTAATTGACCGTTTTTGAACACCTGGATTAATAATGCTTCACTTGTAACAGCCTCCGGTGGTCCATCCGGAAGATCGGTTGTTGCTAATTGGTTATACGTACAATCCGCGATAGGTTCATTTTTTTTATTATAAAAACGTAGGGTTTGTAACTGACCCGGATAAGAAGACTTAGCAGGATGTTCAGATTGTTTAACCCGGTATTGCCAATTACCATGTTCATCCTGAATAGCAGAGAGCTTATACACACCTCCAAGTGCCGGGTGGTTATAAGCAGTAACCAGTCGGGTACCAATACCCCAAGCGTCAATTTTTGCTCCTGCTTTTTTCATTTCTGCCAATTTATACTCATCCAAATCATTCCCGCCAATAATTTTAACTTCCGGAAATCCAGCCTCATCTAACAATTTTCTTACAGCAAGACTAAGGCTAACCTGATCCCCGCTATCTAGCCGGACTCCTTTCAGCTGATGCCCACGTTTGCGCAGCCAACGGCCAATTTTAATTGCATTTTTTACGCCTTGGATGGTATCATAAGTGTCTACCAAAAAAAGACAATTATGCGGCATGGCTTGGGCATAGGCTGCAAAAGCTTTTTCTTCATCACCAAATGCCATGATCCAGGAATGCGCTTGGGTACCACTCACCGGTATGCCATAGTATTTAGCTGCCAGGACATTACTAGTGGCTGCACAGCCAGCCAGGTAGGCAGAACGACTGGCGGTCATGGCGCCGTCAACACCTTGTGCACGTCTTAATCCAAATTCAAGCACATCGTCTCCCTGAGCAGCTTCAACCACCCGGGCAGCCTTTGTAGCAATGAGGGTAGGAAAATTAGTGAGGTTGAGTAAAGCGGTTTCAATGAGTTGAGCCTGTAGTAAAGGACCTTTAATTCTGATCAGGGGCTGATTAGGGAAGGCAATACTTCCTTCAGGCAGCGCGTCCACGTCGCATTGGAATTCCCAGCGTTGGAGATAATTCAGGAAGCTTTCATCAAACAATGTTTTCCCGTTTTGCTTTAGTCCACTAAGGTATACAATGTCCTCTACTTCAAATTTGATGTTTTGTAAATAACCGATGACCGCCTCTAAGCCAGCCGTGAGTACAAACGCTCCATCAAAAGGAGGGCGACGATAGTAAAGGTGGAAAATCGCTTGTCGATCGTAAAGACCACTTTTCCAATAGCCATAAGCCATCGTAAGCTGGTAGAGGTCGGTGAGCAGCGCAAGCCGATGAGTATCGTTAAAGCGTGGTGTCATAGACTTTGTTTAGAAGTTAAGCAAAGCTAGGGAATTATAATGGAACCTGCAAACAGGATAGCCCTGCGTATTACTTCGAGCTCCGGAATTGATTTTTTATGACCCAACCATCTTGTATCTCACGTTTGTCTACTCTAACACAAAACCAACAATTGTGAAGCAGTATTACTTTAGTTTTTTAATACCTGCCTGACTTGTCTTATTTATCAGCCTTGCGGACTTGCATATACCAAATGAGACCATACTTCGTTTAAACCAATAATAACATTATTCATATTTGATGATACATAAAATACTGCTTTTTACTTTATTCTCCACTTTGTTATTTGCTCAAACCGACTGGCAACCTTTTACCTCCGTCGATGGCCGGTTCTCCGTCTTGGCGCCGGGAGAGTTTCAACACAAAGAGAATAGCATTGATACAGAGATTGGTGAGATCACTTACCATTCTTACGTTTATCAATCTCCTGACCCAGGTGCTGATAACCTCGTTTATATGATCAGCTATTGTGATTATCCGGAAAATAGTATTCACTCAGATTCCACTGGTTTAGTAGAGGATTTTTTCAAAGAAACCCTAGAGTCTGCTACCTTTAGCGTAGAGGGTGATTTAGTCTATTCTGCTGCGATTACGCTAAATGATTATCCGGGCCGTATCTGGCGAATTCATTACAACCAAGGAGAGGCGAGTATTAAATCCAAGGCTTTTCTCATTAAGAATCGTTTTTACAATGTGCAGGCGATTACTTTAAGTGATAAAAAATTAAATACCCAAGCGGATAAATTCCTAGATTCGTTCAAAGTGATCTTCTAACATACTTCCATTTCCACCCCTATTCCTATCTTTGCCCGGAATAAACCTGTTCACATGAAGATTGCTGTCTTTCCGGGGTCTTACCGTCGGTCATATTGATCTGGTGCATCGTGCCCTACCGCTGTTTGATCAAATTATCGTTGCCATCGGGACCAACTCACAAAAGAAAACACTTTTTACACTGGAACAACGCCTCACCTGGCTAAAGCAAGTATTTGCTGAAGACGAAAAGGTGGTGGTAGATTCTTTCAGTGGACTGACGGCGCATTTCTGTAAACAGGTAAATGCTCAATACTTGTTGCGGGGACTGCGTAACTCCTCAGACTTTGATTATGAAAAGACCATTTCCCAGTTAAATACAATTGTCGGACAGGGATTGGAAACGATCTTCTTGATTAGCCAACCTCAGTATAGTCATATCAGTTCTACTATCGTCCGCGAAATTATTAAGGGGAAAGGAGATGTTTCTACCTTTATTCCGGCAGCAATTGCTTCAGAACTTAATGGCGTAGATTGATTCCATTATACCGTTTGTTTCCCGATCTGCTTTTTTTACCTTTGCCAAAAATTAAAATCATTTTCGAAAACCAAATTTCATATGTCTAACGCATTTTTCGAACTTCCCGTTGCTGTAAACGAACCGGTGCTGAGCTATGCTCCCGGTAGTCCTGAAAAAGCTGATGTCAAAAAGGCTTTAAAAGAATTAAAATCCAAAAAGATTGATATCCCAATGTTTATTGGGGGAAAAAGAATTCGGACCAAAGAAAAATTAGAGATACACCCACCACATGAGCGAAAGCATGTCTTAGGCACTTACTCAAAAGGTAATAGCAAGCATGTTGACGACGCCATAAAAGCTGCCCTCAAAGCTAAACCAGAGTGGGAAGCTATGGCATGGCAAGATCGTGCTGCTATCTTTTTGAAAGCTGCAGACTTATTAGCGGGTCCATTTCGGGCACGGATGAATGCAGCCACCATGTTAGGTCAATCTAAGAATGTCTACCAGGCAGAAATTGATTGTGTAGCAGAGTTATGTGATTTTTTCCGGTACAATGCTCAGTATATGGCGGAAATTTATACTACCCAACCAGAAAGCCCGGAAGGCATTTGGAATCGGTTAGAATATCGAGCGCTGGAAGGATTTGTCTTTGCGATCACTCCTTTTAATTTCACCTCAATCGCCGGTAACTTGCCTGCCGCTCCAGCTATGTTGGGCAACACGGTAATATGGAAACCAGCTGAGACTCAAATCTATTCGGCCTTTGTTATTATGGAATTATTTGAGGCCGCAGGTGTACCTCCGGGCGTAATTAATTTGATCTATACGGATGGGCCGGTAGCAGGTGATATAATTTTCAAACATCCTGATTTTGCCGGATTGCATTTTACGGGTTCTACCCGCGTATTCCAGGCGCTGTGGTCAACCATTGGTCATAATATTTCAAAGTACCGTACCTATCCGCGGATCGTTGGCGAAACCGGAGGTAAAGACTTTATCATTGCCCACTCTTCTGCTGATCCGCAAGAGGTAGCTACGGCCATGGCTCGTGGGGCTTTTGAATTCCAAGGGCAGAAATGTAGCGCCGCTTCCCGAGCGTACATCCCTTCTAACATTTGGCAAAATGTGAAAAAACATTTTGTCGAACAGGTAGAGGCGATGAAAATGGGTACACCGGAAGATTTCACTAACTTTATTAACGCTGTGATTGATGAAAGGGCATTTAATAAGATTAGTGGTTATATCGCTTCCGCTAAAAAAGATAAAAAAGTAGAAATTATTTGTGGAGGTAATTATGATGCTTCCAAAGGATATTACATTGAACCCACAGCCATTGTTACTAAGGATCCGAAATATGTTACGATGGAAGAAGAGATCTTCGGACCTGTACTGACGATCTATGTCTATCCGGCTAAGGATTTCGAAAAGGCATTAAAGATGGTTGATGAAACCTCACCATATGCTCTGACCGGAGCAATTTTCTCTAAGGATAGAGAAGCGATCAACCTTGCTAATGACATGCTGCTCCATGCCGCAGGTAACTACTATATCAATGATAAACCAACTGGTGCGGTAGTTGGACAACAGCCATTTGGCGGTGCTCGTGCTTCTGGAACTAATGATAAAGCAGGTTCTATTCTAAACTTATATCGCTGGGTGTCTCCGCGGACGATCAAGGAAAATTTTGTACCCCCAACAGATTTTCGTTATCCATTTATGGGGGAAGAGTAGATTTGAACTGTCTTGGGTATATCAACCCGGGATAAGATACTATAATATAAATGGTAGAGCAGGGTTGAGGCCTTGCTCTATTTTTTTTGAAAATTATTAGAGAAAAAAGGTGAACTATTAACATTTTAACTCCCAACCGAAAACAGCAATTATCTGTCTTCACCAAAAACAAGCGAACGGTAAAATCATTTTTGAAAAATAAAACATACAAACAGACTTCAATAAAAAACCCTTCAGATGAAAGAAATCACAATTTGCTGCTACTGCTTTTT
>CBDUIU010000210.1:0-6795 GCA_965367335.1 uncultured Saprospiraceae bacterium | reverse complement strand
GCGCACGCCTGGAAAGTGTGTATACTCCAAAAGGGTATCGAGGGTTCGAATCCCTCTCTCTCCGCCATAAATTATGATAATATTATCAAATAGATTCCATTACTCAAACACTCGTAAAACCTAATTGACTATGCGAAAATTGTTAGCATTGCTGCTTGTATTCAGTATAGGAATGTTCTCAGGCGCACCTGAACTGCTTGCTCAAGAAGCGGCACCACAAGCTGCCGGTTTCCAATTATTGAAACAATACTTCATTCAAGGTGACTGGCGCTTCATGAGCTTAGTACTTGTCTGTCTTATTCTTGGCCTGGCGTTCTGTATTGAGCGCATCATCACACTTAACATTGCTACCACCAATACGGACAAGTTATTGGCGGAAATTGATGAAAACTTGAAATCAGGAAATGTTCAAGGTGCAATGGAGGTCTGTAAATCAACTCAGGGACCAACTGCCAGCGTACTGTACGAAGGTCTACGCAACACCAGTAATGGTCCTGAGGCGGTAGAAAAAGCGATCGTAGCGTACGGTGGCGTTCAAATGGGCCTTTTAGAAAAAGGACTGGTTTGGATTTCTCTTTTTATTGCCATTGCCCCGATGCTCGGGTTTATGGGAACGGTAATCGGTATGATCCAAGCCTTTGACCGGATCGAGCAAGTAGGTGACCTTTCTCCTTCTGTGGTTGCCTCGGGTATTAAAGTTGCCCTCTTGACAACCGTATTCGGTTTGATCGTGGCCATTATCCTGCAGATCTTCTATAACTACATTGTATCAAAAATTGACAGTATTGTCAATAAAATGGAAGATGCTTCCATTGCCTTGGTAGACATCATGGCGAGCAACAACGTATTTAAATAATCAACCAAACACCACGACATGTATAAGTTATTAACACGTCACGGACAATCGATGGCTTTTGGACTTGGGGTGCTGGTTACGGTTATTTTTCTTGCCAGTATTTTCTCAGGTCTGGAAACCTTTGACGGGTTGTCCAAAGAAGATCAGTTTAAAACTTCTATTTTTAATTTCGGAATTTACGCATCGATTGGGCTGACAATTATTGGAGCTATTGCTATGCTTGGATTCGGTATCTACCAGGTTGCCACTAACTTCAAAAATTCTATTATCGGTATCGGCGGTTTTGCCGTGATGATAATTATCTTTTTGATCGCTCGCGCCACAGCAGGAACGGATACCGGTGCCGTTGCTCAAACTGTTGAAAAGTTTGAGCTGACTGCAAGCCAAAGTAGTTTTATTAGTGGTGCTATTACCACGGCTATTGTGATGGCAGGATTTGCTGCTGTAGCATTTATTGTTTCCGAGATTCGTAACTTCTTTAAATAATCCATTATGGCACGAAAAAGTAGCCGCAGCCGGATGACAAATGAAATCAATGCAGGGTCTATGGCAGATATTGCCTTCCTGTTATTGATCTTCTTTCTGGTTGCCACGACTATCGTCGAAGACAAAGGGATTACTGTAAAGCTTCCACCATGGTCGGATGAAGAAGTTGATCCCACCAAGTTGAATACGCGTAATGTTTTCTCCGTATTGGTAAATGCTCAGAACCAAATGTTGGTAAGAGGTGAGCCGACTCCCATTAGCATTGTCAGAGAGCGGGCTAAGGAGTTTATCATGAATCCGCAAAAACGGGCGGATTTAGCGGAAAGACCTACAAAGGCCATTATTTCTCTGAAAAATGACCGGGGTACCAACTATAAAACCTATCTGGAGGTATACAATGAGCTCAAAGCAGCCTATCGGGAGCTTTGGGATGAAGAAGTTCAAAGGTCTTTTCCTCAGTATAAGGCATACTCTGATGACTTGCCTTTACAGGTGAGAAAGGCAGTTAAAGGAAAAATACCTTTTGTGATTTCTGAAGCAGAGCCTACCAGTTTTGGTGATGAAGGATAAAATGGTTTCGTATTAGATTAAAACTATTTTCTTATGTCAAAATTTCAGAAAAAAAGAGGTAAGGCCAGTCCTGTTGTCTCAACTGCTTCTTTGCCGGATATTATTTTCATGCTTTTGTTCTTCTTCATGGTAGTAACCGTATTACGTGATTCTGAACTGAAGGTAAAAGTAATGACGCCGCAAGCTACGGAGTTGACGAAGCTGGAAGAAAAATCATTGGTCAACTATATTTATATAGGAAAACCTTTGAAGCAATACCAGGAACTTTATGGTACTTCTCCCCGCATGCAATTAGGGGATAAATTTGCTACCACAGCAGATATTCCATTGTTTCTGGAACAGCACAAGATCAAAGTTCCTGAGGCTAAACGCCCACGGATTAAAACTTCCTTACGAGTAGATGGTGAAGTAACGATGGGAATCGTGCAAGATGTAAAAAATCAGTTGCGTAAGTCTAATCAGTTATTGATCAACTATTCTGCTAAACAACGTCAGGAAAAATAAGATTTTCTATTTAAAACCCTCTTAATAAAAAAGACATCTCAATCGAGATGTCTTTTTTTGTTGTTCATATGGAAAATTAATTTGCGCAGGATTTCTATCTTAGACGATCCATAGATCGCACTAGTTTGTCATCTTTGCCAATAAAGCGCAGTGCCAAGGATGCAAATATTATAAATCCTATTGGTAAATATGCGCCAGCTTGATCATTAGGTACGGCCTCTCCCATGCCTTGCAGGTCTTGCCAAAAAATAATGACGGCTAAGATCATTCCCAGGATGTTGGAGACCAGGGCTAAACGACTTAAGGTCATTTGTAGCTTACGGTTTTTAAATAAAAAAATACTCACAAGCGCCAAAACTCCGGATAGTCCGAATAGAGTGAGTAAGCCGATATGATCATCTAAATTGTAAGTGGTATCGGAAAAGAGAGAAGAAGTGGCAATTGACGTGTCCGTACTGGCAAAGGGTAGTGCAAATAACCCAAAAGCAGCGGCGGAAGCCAGTAACAAGAAAAGCGATTGTATTCGTTGAATCATGATTTAATTTTTATCCGGTTTAGTGATAAAAGCAAAGATAAATAAAAGGTGGAAGGATTAGGGAAATGAAGGAGGGAGAAAACTGATGCAAATGTTTTCTGAGAAAGTTTCCGATTTCATTTGGAGGGAGTTTTAGGGAGGAATAGACGTTTCTATCTGAACCTTTGATATTTAATTTCAAGCACCTGTTAAATCATTGTTATGCAAAAAATTACACAACCTGCTTTGAGTTATTGGGAAAGAGAGATCTGGACAAAGGATATTGATGTGATTATTGTAGGCGGAGGGATCGTAGGATTGAATGCTGCCTGGCAATTGAAGCAACAACAAGCTGATATAAATGTCTTAGTGCTGGAAAGGGGGTGTCTTCCCGCAGGAGCGAGTACCCGGAATGCTGGTTTTGCTTGTTTCGGTAGTATGACAGAATTACTGGCAGATCGGGAGCACATGGGAGAGCAAGCGATGTTTGACCTGGTTGCCCGTCGTTACGAAGGCTTACTACATATGCGTGAAAAACTTGGTGATGACCAGATTGGCTATCGGGAATGGGGTGGTTTTGAATTATTCCGTCCTTCTGAAAAAGAGGCTTTTCAATCCTGTAAAGCAGCATTGCCTTATTTCAATCAGGAACTTCATGCCATTGTTGGTGCTGCTGATACTTACCAGGATTCTACCGGGATGTTGGATGAATTTGGCTTTCAGGGAGTGAAATATTTATTGAGAAATCAAGCAGAGGGACAAATCCATACCGGGAAAATGATGTATCGGCTGGAAACCCTTGTGCGGGAGCTAGGCGTGAAAATAATCAATGGTATACAAGTCACTGCACTGGAAGAACATGCCGATGAAGTTTTAGTACAAACCAATATAAGCTGGGAATTAAGGGCTAAACGCCTCATTGTTGCGACGAATGGCTTTGCAAAACAGCTGCTGCCCACCGTTTCTGTCCAACCAGCCCGTAATCAGGTACTGATTACCAAACCCATACCTGGTTTAGCAGTAAAGGGCTGTTTTCATTATGACGCGGGATATTATTACTTTCGCAATATTAATGGTCGTATTCTATTAGGAGGCGGTCGTAATCTGGCAATTGAGGAAGAAACGACAGATCAGTTTGGTTTTCACCCGCAGATTTCCAGGCACTTGCTGGAACTGCTACATACGGTTGTTCTACCGGGCCAACAGCTTCAGATTGAACAATGGTGGAGTGGAATCATGGGGGTTGGAGATCAGAAAAAGCCCATTATCCGGCGACAGAGTTCAAACGTAACGATTGCGGTACGCCTTGGGGGAATGGGAGTGGCCATTGGCTGTTGGGTAGGAGAGGAAGCTGCAAAATTGTGCCTGAGCGGAAGTGCGTAGATGTATTAGGCAGCTAAGCTGTGCAAAACACTCTACTCAAATCATATTGATTAATGAAATTGGGCAACGCAGAACTGTTTTTTAACGTTGACATAATAGTATTTTATAATGAATAGATGAAGCAACTCACCCTTCTGGTTTTACTCTTTTTTACGGGATACGTGGTAGAACTATCGGCACAGACTATTGCGGTAGATACACTGGGAAAAGACACGACCCAGAAAGATAAAGTAACGATCATCATTGCGGATGAAGCTTATTATATTGAGGAAGCTGATCGTACCATACAAAAGCTTATAGCTGTCATTCAACAAGTAGAACTTCAGCAAGGTAATACCTTTATGTATTGCGATAGTGCCATTATTATTGATAATGATGTGATTGCAATGGGTAACGTTATCATTCAGCAAGGGGATAGTGTCAGTGTCTTTTCAGATTCTTTGTACTATAATGCCGAAACGCGAATTGCAGATTTGTTTGGTGATGTTGCCATGCAAAAAGGGAATCAAAAATTATTTACGGAACAGCTTAGGTATCATGTGAAAGACAAAGTTGCCTCCTATTATGACTGGGCCAGAATAAATACAGATAGTACTTTTCTAACGAGCAAACGTGGCTTTTTCTACCTCAAACGCAATGAAGCTTTTTTCAAAGATAGCGTGATGGTCAGGGAAGATAATTTTTTGCTGCTTTCTGATACGCTACAATATAATACCAAAAAAAGGATTGCTACTTTTCTCGGGCCAACTCGTATTCAGCAAGACAGTGCAGATATTTACTGTGAATCTGGCTTTTATAATTCCAGAACAAAAACTGCAGAATTTCGACAAAATGCCCAATATGAAAAAGGAGATCAGTTAGCTACTGGAGAGTTGATAAGATATGATGGAGAAAAGAAGATTGTTGAAATTACAGGTAAGGCCTATTTTGCCGAAGGAGAGAAAAAAGCCCGGGCCGATACGATACGTTATGAAGAGGAATTCGAAGTAACTGTTCTTAAGGGAAACGCTCTTTTTCTAGATGGAGAAAAGGAAGTGGAAGGCCCTAGAATCCGCTATGATAAGATCAATGATGTTTTTAGCACCGCGGGCCGGTCGATGATCAGCGATCCTCCAAAATTATTGGAAGCAGATACCATTGACTATACTGCGACAGGCGGCTATGCCAGGGGAAATGTTATTTGGCGGGATACAGCCGAGCAAATTACTATTTGGTGCGGACGGGCAGATTATTTTAAGGCGGATGACTATCTCAAGGCGTACGATGAACGGCCATTGATGATGAATGTAATGGAGAACGATACTGTTTTTATGCGTTCGGATACATTGGTTTCTGCTATTGATACGACAGTTTCGGATAGTGCGCGAATCATGCTGGCTTATCATCAGGTACGCATGTTCAAAACAGATTTACAAGCAATATGTGATTCACTCGTTTATCTTAGCCAGGATTCCGTTTTTGTACTTTATGATAATCCCATCTTGTGGTCGGACACCACGCAGTTCTCGGGTGATACCGTTATGATGGAGTTGAAAAACGGAAGTATCAACCGCTTACGGATCAAAAACCGAAGTTTTATAAATAATACCGCGGATGGTCAATTGTTTAATCAGGTAAAGGGCCGGAACGTGATTGCTTACTTTAGGGAACAACAGTTGCACCGCATGCATGTGATCGGAAATGCCGAAGCAGTGTATTATTTACAGGATGAAGCGGAGGCTTATATTGGTGTAAACAAGACAGCTTGCAGTGAAATGATGATGTATTTTGGTAACAACAAAGTGGAGCGGATAACTTTTTATCAAATGCCTTCAGGAAAATTTATCCCTGCAAAAGATGCAAACCACGATGCACTGAAACTGGAAGGTTTTCGCTGGGAAACGAGTAAGCGGCCAAAAGGGGTTGACGATTTGTGAAAATAAATAATAACCGGATTTATTCAGGAGACGTTTCCGGCTAAGTTTGAATTACAAATGAATATGGATTAAAGATGAAAAACAGACATTATTTTGGTTTTTTTTGTTGTTTAGTTTTTTTTCTAAATAGTACTTTAGTTAAAGCTCAAGTAGAAGCTGACTTAGCTCAGGCTAACCAGTTTATGGTGAATAAAAAATATGCGGAAGCAGCTGGGGTGTACGAAGGATTGGTTAAAGAAGGTTATATCGGATCATCATTATATTATAACCTGGGCAATGCCTGGTATCGGGCAGGGGATATTGGAAAAGCGATTCTTAATTACGAACGTGCATTACAGTTAAACCCTTCAGACGAAGCTACCTTAGCTAATTTAAAGGTGGCCAAAGCTCAAACCGTAGACGAGATTATTGAATTGGAACCCTTCTTTCTTTATCGTTGGTGGCGTGGATTGCTTGGGTTATTTACTGCTTCCGTTTGGGCAGGATTAGGTATCCTACTACTTTGGGCGGCATTGTATTTTGGTTATCAATATTTGTACGGGAAGGAGCGTCACCAACGTAAAAAG
>CBDUIU010000209.1:0-6857 GCA_965367335.1 uncultured Saprospiraceae bacterium | reverse complement strand
TGCTTCCAGCACATTATCTTCCTGAGGCTCTGGTTCTTTTTTCTCGGTGGCATCAGCTTTTTTATCCTTCAACGCCTCTGCAGCTTTCTCTAACTTATCCGAACTATCACTTCTAGCCACTTCTGCAGCCTTGATCTCTGCCTCAATTTTAGCTTTCGCCGCTTGCTTGGCCTCTTCGATCTTATCACGTTCGGCACGTTTGGCATCTCGCTCAGCTTGTACAGACATCCGTCGTTCCAGGTCTTCCCTGGTCTGATGCATTTCTCCGAGCTTTTCTTCTTTAGAACGAATACGCTCTTCGATCATTTTAATTTTCGCCTGACGAATCTGAGCTTCTAATTGCCCATCTGAAGCTTCCACTTTTCTATTCTGAAAAACCAAATCATTTCGATCACGCTTGATAGATCGCTCCATTTTTTCGATGGCACTCAAGAGACCATCATATCGTCTCTTTAATCTTTCAGCCGGTGAATTATCACCAGAAGCAGCATCCGGGCCGAATCGTTTTTCCTTGATAGTTTTAAACGCCTTATCCAGCCGTTCCCAAACTTTAGAGCGATGCTCACGGTTCAGTTTAGTATCACGAAATGCACGTTGCATTTTCTTCAACTCCTCAAAGACCATTTGTAGCTTCGTACTAGAATTTATACGTTCTTCTACCTCACTTAGCATACTCATAAAATGATCATGCTGTTCTTTCGAAACTCGCTGGAACTCTTGATCCAGAGAAGAGCGTAGTTCCTTCAATTTAGAGAAAAGTTGATTCGTATTATCTCTTAAACTATCAGCGTGTTCGCGAAAAAGATTTCGATCACGAACTTGCCCCTGAACTTTTGCCCAAAATTGCTTAAGCTCTTCCCATACCCCGGAATCATATTTAGTAAGTTTCTCAATTTTATCTTTGAGATCTGCTAACTCACTTTGATAAACATCATTGAGTTTGGAAGAAAGCACGATAAAATGCCATTCGGTTTGAGCGCGCTGTACAACATCCCCGCGTTCAACTTTTAAATTTTCAGGTAATAAACTTTCGGTAATAGAAAGTTCCCGCTCTTGTTTTGAATACCCTTCGGGAAAAGCAAATTCTTGCCCCAAGCGCCATTCGTTAAGCATGTGGTTGTACAGTTCTTCTGTGGCTAAATTTTCCGGGAAAACGTAAAGGTCTACTTTGTTCTCTTTTGCCAAGAGTTCCATGGCAATAAGTACTTTTTCGTCTTGTTCGTTGGTTCCCCAAAGTACAATTTTGGACTTCATGATTCGGTCAAGCTATTTCGTTAAGATTAAAATCGGTAAATTCTGTGTTCTATTAGAAAAAAGTGCAATTAACTAAGGGATGCAAAAAGCTATAATAAAGCATCTCTATTGCGCTTAAATCATCAATCAATTCTATCGCTGTGAGTCTAAAAAGAGGGTCATCTAATCAACATTCTGGTATAAATATACTAAAATGCCATAAAAACCTCAAATTCAGGCATTCACCTTTGTTGTACCTACCAAGTTATTGGCAACGAGATACTCTGCAATTTGTATGGCATTCGTAGCAGCCCCCTTGCGGAGATTGTCTGAAACAATCCATAGGTTGAGTGCATTTGGCTGTGAATTATCCCTTCGTATCCGCCCTACAAATACATCGTCTTTATCATGTGCCACTAATGGCATCGGGTATGCATTATTTACGGTATCATCAAGTACGACTACTCCTGGTGCCGTTGTCAATACAGCTTTTAATTCTTCTAAATCAAAATCTTTCTCGAATTCCACATTTACACTCTCAGAATGGCCACCTTGCACAGGTACACGAACAGCTGTTGCCGTAATCCGTAAATTTTGGTCATTAAGGATTTTACGTGTTTCATGTACCAACTTCATTTCTTCCTTGGTATAATCATTTTCTAAAAACACATCACAGTGTGGCAAACAATTCGCAAAAATTGGATGTGGGTAGGCTTTTTCTTCTGCTGCCAACTCATGTCCTAATCGCTCTGCGTCATATTGTCTGACTGCTTTTACTCCAGTACCCGTAATCGACTGATAAGTAGAAATAACCAATCGTTTAATCCCGTATTTAGCATGTAAAGGGGCTAAGGCAACTACCATTTGAATAGTTGAACAATTTGGATTGGCAATGATTTTATCAGCCTCTGTTAGTTCATCGGCATTGATTTCAGGAACAATCAGTTTTTTAGCTGGATCCATTCGCCAGGCACTCGAATTATCAACAACGGTAGTACCCACCTCGGCAAATCGTGGAGCCCATTCGGTAGACACACTGCCTCCAGCCGAAAAAATAGCGATATCAGGTTGCGCAGCAACGGCAGCATCCATACTAATGACCGTATAGTTTTTTCCTTTAAATGACACTTCTTTCCCAACCGAACGAGCCGAAGCTACGGGAAGGAATTCAGTAACAGGAAAATTTCTTTCTGCCAAAACTTTGCACATTACGGTGCCAACTAAGCCGGTGACTCCAACGACTGCAACTTTCATAATTGATACTATATTTTACTTTTATGTAAATGTTTTCAGCTTTCGATAGTATAAGGCCTACAAATATAACCGCTTTTAGGATTTATTGCTACTTTTGAACGTACTTGCTAATACTCATGAAAAAAAACTACCTCCTCATCGCTTTTTGCTGCCTTATATCAATGGCGCATGCTCAATTCTCAGATGACTTTTCTGACGGTGACTTTACCTCTAATCCAGCATGGTCTGGAAATACCGAAGATTTTATCGTCAACTCTAATCAAGAACTTCAGCTCATGACTTCTGGCAGCGGAAATTCTGTACTATATCTGCCTTTTTCTCTACCTGACAGTTCAATCTGGGAATTTTATACCAAACTTGATTTTGCTCCTTCCTCCAGCAATCAACTCCGGGTCTATCTTCTTATTTCCGACACCATCCTGAACCAAGGCAACGGGTACTACCTCCAGGTAGGAGAAACCGGCAATGAGGATGCCGTACATTTATACCGGGCAGATGGGGCCAGCTCCACACTTTTAGCCAGTGGTACTTTAGCAGCAATGGGAGGTGAACCTGCCATCGCAAGAATTCAAGTTATGCGGCGTAGTGGTGGAGAATGGACTTTAGCTGCAGACTATAATGGCGGAAATTCGTTAGTAGAAGAGTTTCGTGTAATTGATAACACCTATGCTCCATCGGATGCTTTTTTTGCGCTTTCCTGTACCTATTCTGCTTCTCGTTCTGATAAGTTTTTCTTTGATGATATCAGTTTGCAACCAATTGTTCCTGATATTCTCCCTCCTGTATTAAACGAATTAATTGCTATTAACTCCCAAACGCTGCAGCTTACCTATGCTGAGGCTCTTGACTCTTCCTTTGTAGTCAACCCTAACCTTTATGAAGTGGACGGAGGTATTGGCCTACCCGCAGCGGTTGTTTATTCTTCTACTCAAAACAACCAACTTCAACTAGAATTTTCTAATGCTTTTGTTAGCAGTCAGAATTATCAACTGAGCATTAGTGCAGTTTCAGATCTATATGGAAATACTTCTGCCGCCATCCAACGCTCTTTTTCCTGGGTGGAAATAGAAGCGCCAGATCGATTTGATATTCTTATTAATGAAATCATGGCGGATCCAACTCGAAGTGGCGGAGCAACCATCGGCCTACCAGACCAAGAATTTATTGAGTTATACAATAGAAGTGATAAGATCATAGATTTGGCTGATATGATTTTAGAAGACCCCGGTGCCAGTATACAATTGCCTCGGCATTTGCTTTATCCTGGAGATTATTTGATTGTATACCAAGCTGGATTAAATAGCTTTGCTGCCTATGGTGATACCTTGGCTCTTTCAGGTTTTTTAAGCCTTAGCAACTCTGGAGATCAAGTTAGTCTTAAAACGTCTGATGGCACAATTATTCATCAGGTTGATTATGATGACGACTGGTACCGGGATAATAACAAAGCCGAGGGTGGTTGGACTTTGGAACTTGTTAGTCCGGAAAATATATGTCAACCGGGTGCGCTCAATTGGTTGGCTTCCACGAATATAAATGGAGGTACTCCTGGTCAACCTAACTCCGTGCTGGAAACAGCTAAAGACCTTACCGGTCCTACTCTGCTTCGGGTTTTTCCAGCAAGTGCAAACCAATTAGCGGTTTTCTTTGACGAATCAGTCGATCAGACTAGTGGCCTCAACCTGCTTTATACTATTAATGGCGTAGCCATCACCTCTGCCATACCACAAGCACCACATTATACCTCAGTTTTACTTACGGTTGATCCTCCATTAGCTCCAAAACAGCTTTATACCCTTCAGGTTTCCCAGGATTTGGAAGACTGCTTGGGGAATAGTGGGGAACAAGACCAAGTTGTTCTTTTTGGATTACCAGACCAGGCAGAAGTAGGCGATATCGTTTTGAAT
Organism: uncultured Saprospiraceae bacterium; assembly: GCA_965367335.1. Lineage (GTDB taxonomy): Bacteria > Bacteroidota > Bacteroidia > Chitinophagales > Saprospiraceae > CBDUIU01. The sequence continues at coordinate 2,463 of CBDUIU010000209.1, read as the reverse complement.
GAATTATTATATTATCCGGAGAGTGGCGGCAGCCGTTTTGTAGAGTTATTCAATTCATCAGAAAAAACCATTAATATAGGAGAATTGATCATGGCTAAACGAACGGATGATGGTTTTATTGAAGATGCAGAACCGATAACAGGGGATTTTCTTTTACTACCAGATTCATTTTGTGTAATCAGCCCCAACCCCTTAGACATCCTTTCGCGTTACAGGGTAAAAAATCCTGCAGCTTTGATAGGCTCCGGGCTACCTTCTTATGATAATCGGGAAGATCGAGTCGTTTTATATCGGCCTGATCCCATTAGTGAGGTTATATTAGATGAATTAGCTTATAATCGGGAATTCCCCTACGCCTTATTAGATAATCAGCGAGGGGTCTCTTTAGAACGCATTAATCCTTTTACTCCAACTCAAACAATAGACAACTGGCATTCAGCGGCAGAAAACGTTGGATATGCTACCCCCACATATGTCAATTCTCAGAACAATGTACAGGTCAATAGCACTCCAGAACTATTCAGTCTTTCAGAGAAAAAAGTTTCACCAGATAATGACGGTTTTCAGGACATTCTGTTAATCAGTTATGCAACTGAGCAACCTGGCTTTAACGTGAATATTGATATTTATGATAGTCAGGGCCGACTAATTCGAAAATTAGGTCGAAGTATGCTATTAGGTACCCAGGGTAATATCAAATGGGACGGCTTGAATGAATCCGGCAAACGGCTGCCCTTAGGTGTTTATATTATTCAACTCGATGCCTTTGCACCTGACGGACGCACTAGTAAACAACGATTGAACTGTATTGTCGCTTATCCTCTTGAATAAGTAAAGATTTTTTAGCTCGTTTTCTTGCTGCCGAACAACTAAACAATTTCCTTAATACGTTGTGCGCTAATAATCACTGGACAATCACACAAACTCAATAAAGGCGTATCTAATAATAAATATTTGTAATTCATTAGATTACTCATTGCATCTATGGTAAAAAAGTAACTATATTTGCAATCGACTATGGTATCCAAATTTTTGAGTAACACCTCAGCGCAACTGTTGATCAGTTCGTTTATAGTGGCGGGTATGCTATTTTGTATCTTTACCCCCAACTATTTTCTATTTAAGATGGGAGCTAATTACGCAGTTCACATCACAATATTCTATTTGCTTCTCGGCATCCTATTTTTGATATTAAGCCAATCCCGACTTACCTTCGTTTCTTTTATTTGCTGTGCTTTCATGTGTTTATTTTTGAAATATTCTGCCAATGCAGAACTAAAACACCCAGCACTTGTAGACACGGAAGTCTCTTTCAAAATTGCTCATTTTAACCTTTCTTCTTCCCAAGGCGGATTTGACAGGTTGGTACAAATAATTAAAAAGACCGAAGCTGATATTATTTCCTTGCAAGAGGTTACACCAGATTGGAAAGTAGTGTTAAATGAAGAGTTCGCCGACCTCTACCCTTATCACAGTTGTATTGTCAGGTCAGATCCATTTGGCTTAGCTATTTATTCAAAACATCCATTACAACTTGATACTTTCTTTTTTGAAGATTTACCAAACCTGGCTGGCTCTTTTCGACCAGACCCAGTTTCTCCTGATATTTCTTTTATTGCTTCCTATATTACTCCTCCCCTGTATACCCAGGCCTACGAGCAATTTAAAAGTCATTTAAAGACAATCAGCAACTACGCACTTGACAATAGTGTTCCTCCCATTTTAACCATTGGCGATTACCATGCTCCAGCCTGGTGGAACGAAATCCAGGGCTTTCGCTCTACCCTTCATCTAAATGACAGTCGACGATCGGCCGTTGTCAGTCAAAAAGGAATTTTTGAGACTCCTGTTGATTATATCTTCCATTCGACCATGTTAAGATGTGTGGATTTTAGTGAGATTAATCTCGATGGTGGTGGCCATGTAGGAATCATGGGTACCTACCAATTTAATCCAATCGTATCCAATGCTCAAGCAACGACTGGCCAGTTTTAAGTATGCCTTTAAAGGGCTTTGGGTACTTATTAGTTCTCAATCTAATGCAAAGATCCACCTCCTCTCAGCTATTCTGGTAATTTCAGCAGGCTTCTATTTCCACGTCACGACAATGGAATGGTGCATATTAATATTTTGTATTTGCTCGGTTATAGCAGCCGAAGGATTTAATACCGCATTAGAATTTTTAACAGATCTGGTCTCGCCGGATTTCCATCCGTTAGCAGAAAAAACAAAAGATGTTGCCGCCGCAGCCGTTTTAGTCACTGCTATTGGAGCAGCAGTTTGCGGAGTTCTGATTTTTATGCCTAAAATAATAGAACTTATTAATAATTAGTACGGTACGATATTCGTTCTTTGGTCTACTTGTTACAACTATAATACCCCTCAAACTAATTTACTTTTCTATTGTCTACTATAATGAGCTACATCCGATCTGGCTTAGTTACCTTTTTGTTCTTTTTTATT
>CBDUIU010000208.1:0-6874 GCA_965367335.1 uncultured Saprospiraceae bacterium | reverse complement strand
GCCTTTGAAATTATCTTTGTTACTGCCTTTAGCCAATATGCCGTGCAGGCTTTTAACCTCAGTGCTGCTCATTACCTCCTCAAACCTGTTGACATCGAAGAGCTCGAAAAGGCCGTTGCTCAAGTCGAACAACGGATCAAAGCGAAAGATCAACTCAACCATGCGCAGGTATTGTTAGAGAACATGGCTGCAGTCAATGCTCAGCACCGAAAGGTGGTCTTACCGTTGATGGAAGGATTTGATGTGGTGAAAATGTCAGAGGTATTGTACTGTGAAGCACAGGATAATTTCACCTGTTTTTATTTTACGGATGGCCGTCAATCACTCATTTGCCGAAGCCTGAAATTTTATGAAACGGCCTTGAGCGAATTTGGCTTTTGTCGTATTCATCGTTCCTATCTGATCAACCTGGAATACGTTCGACGGTATAACAAAGGTAAGGGAGGCTCTGTGGTTTTAGAAAACGGAAAAGAATTGTTGGTGTCTGGTAGTAAGAAAGAGGATTTAGTGAGGAGAATCGTGGAAGGGTGAAAAATTGAGGCTGCGGGTTGAGAATTGAACCTTGTACTCCTGCCCATCTGGTTAGGAGAGTTTGGGGTTGAAATAAGATCTTTTCTGGTAGGGTCAAACGTAAAATAGAGATAAAATTTTTAACCACAGTACGGACAAGATCCCTACTGTGGTTAAAAACTAACTGTCAAGTAGCTTACAATTCAAAATCCGCGTAGGCCCAGGCGTTCTCCAGGCGTTCCTGCACGCTTTTGATCTCTTCCATCTTTTGCTGTCCTTCCAGGGCCTTGGCTAAGCCAAACAAGGCATAACCTGTTTCTGGAAATTTTTCTAAGTCCTGGCGGTATAATGCTTCCGCTTTTGAAAATTCCTGGTTAGCCAGGTAGATGGGGCCCAGATGTTGACGCACGGAGAAAAACCAGTCAGGTGGTTCATTGTAAAGCAGTTGATCTTCCAGTTCTATAGCAGCGAGTAGCGCTTTTTCTGCTGCTTCAAATTTTCCTTGCTGGTTGAGCAATTCACCTCGGAGTACCAATTCTGCAATGCGAACCAATTGTTGGCAATTATTGATATCCCAAACAGTGACTTCGGCTACCTCCGGATCTTGTGCTAATTGTGCCACTTTTGTCAACTCTTTTTCGGCCGCTGCCAGGTCATTTTTTCCTATAAAAGCCATACCCCTGGCGTAGTGCCAAATGGCATTCGGATACTTCAGACTGGCTTTGGGTTGTGCTTCCTTTAGGATCATATCCCATTTTTCAAACTTCACCATTACATACCAGGGTATACTATAATAATGCTGTAAAGTACCAAGTCCCGGGGCTGCAAACATGGAAGTGTCTAGTTGTTCTGCCATTTTTTCGGCAGCTTCCAAAGCTAGTTTGCTATTGCCTTCAAAGGCGGCACAAGCAGCCAGGAAGTGATAGTTATGAGGATAATATGCTAGCGGATAAACACCGGCAGCATGACAGGCACTCAAGTAGTGTTGATCTACTTTAATCGCATCAATATTCGCTAATGAGCCTTGGTGGTAGCGCCCGGTCCGGATATAGATATGTGAGGGCATATGGACTAAATGGCCAGCCCCAGGCATCAGGGTTCCCAAACGATCTGCTGCAGCGATGCCCTTCTCCGGATGGGCATCCTCCACCACGTGGATGTATAGATGATTAGCAGCGGCATGTTTCGGGTTTTTTGCCAAAACCTTGTTAAGTATTTGTTGGATTTCCGGTGTCCAGGGGCGAGGGTTCCCCGCTTTGTCCCACATGTCCCAGGGGTGAGCATCCATAACGGCCTCGACGTAAAGTACCTTCAAGTCATCATTTTCCGGATACTTCGGAAGTAATGCCTTGAGTGCCTTGACAAAAGCCGCATCGTATTCACTGCGATCGTCAACTTGAGCGGAAGGATATCTAACAGTTAATGCACGAATCAGGTCTTGCTCGTATGGGGTGGCCTGTCCGGCGTACAGTTGTGCTTTGCTTAGGGATTCGTTGGCCAGGCTCAACACCTCCGGTTCCATCCCTGCATTATAATTTGGACCAAGCACGAAGGCCAATCCCCAATAGCACATGGCACACTCGGGGTCTTTGCGAATGGCTTCCTGGAAAGAGCGAGCAGCTTCCGCGTGGTTAAAACTGTTGGCTAGTTTGCGGCCTTGGTTAAAGTAAGTCTGTGCCAGTTCTGATTTGGTAGTGATCGGGTAGTGGTCATTTCCGAGGTTGTCAAAAAGCGGGGCTTCGGAAGGATCATCCAGTTTTTTAGCTAAGCCCTTAACCGGTGCACATAAAGAATAGGTGACCCTGGATGGTTGCTTGTTTTTGACTTCTTTAGGGTTGGCTACTGGGTTTTCCTGTTGATTAAAATGCATGCAGGCATTCAAAAGACAGAAAATAGAGGATAAGCCCAACAGTTTGAGATACTGTGAGAAATTCATGATTTTTAGTTTTTAAGGGTAAATGATTAAAAAGGGTAATTGGATTACAAAAATTAAATAATTAGACAAGGTGATAAACGTAAATCTTTTGTAAAGTCAGCAAAGGTGCCTTTGACATGGATGATTTGTCCTACGGCCAGCTGGGTTAAACTAGTCGATGGGAAATCCCGACAATCACAGCGAATCCAACCCTGTCTATGATTACTGTTTAATACAATTTGATAATGTCCTTCACCGGATTTCTGAATCGCCTGAATGGTGCCGACTATTTCGAGCACCTTTCCCTGGTATTTTAAGGAACTGATTTCTTTATTGTCAACAAACTCCTGGTAGAAACTGGTCGCCTGCAAATAATAATCTGTGGGTTGATCTTTGAGCTCGTGGTGTTGTAGGTCACAGGTGCAAACCACAAAGACCAGGGTGATAAGTAGTAAAGGTACTGGTAAGCAGGCGGAGCTTTTCATCAGGTGTTTATTGGTAGGGAAAAATGAGGAGCCATATTTGGCTCCTCGAATTACAAAACTACTACTGGTTTTAGGGGTTAAAATAATTCACATGAAGAAAAGGACTAAGGGAAATTAAAGTTCGGGGTATATTAAAAAACAAAATGATTTTTTGGGGTTATCCCTTTTCCTATGTTGATGCAAAGATGTGGGCAGGGAGCCCGGATTCCAAAAAATCGAAGTGGATGTAACGTATACAAGCCTTAATTTAAGGTAGAGTAGTAGTAGACAATCGCCTGATTCCAGGTCTACGAGTATAATTTTTAAAAGATATAAAAATATGGAGATGAGTGATTTATGGAATCCTGAACGGTAGACAAGAGCCAGCTAAGGGGATTGTGGATGAAGTGGAGGCAAACTACTAGTTAGGCTTCATTAAAGCGGTCTATACCCCAGTTTTTTCCATACGGACCAAAAAATCAAACAGACTTTCCTGGGTTGCTAATCCCATTTTTTTTCGTAGACGATACCGTGCGGTCTTTACGCTTTCCGGCGAAATACCCAACATGCCGCCAATTTCCTTGCTACTAAGGTTGATTCGAACCAAGGCTAATAAACGCAAGTCATTTTGTGTCAGCTGGGGATAGTGGTGTTTTAAAGACTGGATCAATCCGACGTGGGTGGACTCAAAATGTAGGCGAAAAGTTTCCCAATCTTCATCAATTCGTACCGTTGAATCAATGAGCCGCGCCAGCTTACTGAGTCGTTGCCTGATAGTAGGTCCTGCTTCTTTTTTTAAATCATTGATAGAAGATTTTACCGCCTGAAACAATTCATTTTTTTGGACAAAATTTAAGGTATAAGAGGTGAGCTCCTTCTCTTTGGATTGCAGCTCCTCCTGTAATTCCTGTTGATGGGTCTCCGCAACAATTAAAGCCTTTTCTCCCTTTTGAATGATCCGGTCTTTACGTCGCAGAAGATTCCAGGCGATCGAGCCAATGAGTAAAAAAGCAAGGATGAAAGCAATTTTTTGTAATTGGTTGGATCGATTTTCAGCAACCATCAAAGCCAGCTGCTGTTGTGCAATTTCCAGCTCTTTTTCTTGCTGACTATATTCAAATTGTGACTGCAGGCGCTGAATCTGGTTTGCCTTTTCTTCATTAAACAAACTATCAGAAATGCTCGCATACTTATCATAATAGGTGAGGGCTTCCTTCAATCGGCCTTGCTGTTCGTATAAGTTTTTTAAAGAGAAATAAATCCGCTTTTGAATGGATTTTAAATTAAAAGATTCCGCCATGTTTTTAGCCCGGTTCAAATAATTTAAGGCTTGTCCATAATCTTTTTTCTGAATATAAATAGCTCCGATCTTCTGAAAATTATCTGCAATGCCGACATGATCAAAGCGCTTGGCACCCGCTTCAACGGCTTGCAATAAGTAGGATAAAGCGGTATTCAATTCCCCTTTATTGATGAACAATTCCCCAAGCTTGCTATTGGCTTCGGCAATTCCATATTGGAAATTTTCGGCTTCATGCGTATGTAGCGCAGTGATCAACCTTTCGTAAGCAGCGTCATACTGCGCTTGTATTGCCAGCATACTGCCCCACTTGGTCTGCGTAGTTGCCACCCGGGAGCTGGCCCCGAGTTCCTGGAACATCCCAAGGGCTTGCCCATAGTGCGACTCTGCCTTGTCATAGTTTTTTTGATCCTGATAGACCATTCCCAGGTTCAAGAGGCTATTGGCAGTGCCGAGCCGATCTTCCAGACTTTGGTAGATCTCATAAGCCTTGAACAAATACCGGAAGGCAAGCTGATAGTTACCCCGGACCCAATGCGCCACTCCCACAACCCGGTTAGCCATGGCTTCTCCCTTTGAGTAAGCAAGGACTTTAGACAGTTCAATTGCTGCCAGGCCATACGACTCACTTTCCGTCGGGTTAACGATCCAGTTTTCATATCCTAACTGATTCTGTAAATCTACCCGAAATGTATCCAGTGTGTTATGTCTTTGCAACAAGTTTTTTATACTATCGATTTTACTGACAGGAGATGCTTGACTTCGAGCTGGTAGCTGTTGTGCAAAAACAAAAGAAGAGGAAAACAATAAACAGTAGAGCAAATAATACTTAAAGGAACACATTGGGCTGGGGTTGAATTAACAAAGAATGAAAGACATTCTTAATATAGATCGCAAAAATACGGGAAAATATTTTATCGCCTTATCCTGCAACTTCTTATGATGGACAGCAGTCTTTAGCGGTTAATAGGATAGGTTAATCGAAAGTATTAGTTGATAGACCCCAGGTGGCGTATCTTAGAAAGCAGATACCATCGCCAGAAGAGGATTGCGATTTACCATAGCTCCTTAACGGAGTTGACAAACCAGTTTTGATTGTCCCTAACTCACAACCTGAATTGAAAACGATCACCCATTACTACCTGATTATTGGTCTGCTTTGGACCAGCCTGCTAAATCCAATGATTGGAGCAGCGGAATTGGTCATGGTGGATTTTGCCCTGGCTTACAGTGAGCAAGTTGCTCCTAATACGGTTATCATTCCTTTTACCCTGCAGGGAGGATTGATCCTGGTTAATGCCCGGATCGGAGAGGGGAGCGGTAAGTTTATTTTGGATACAGGGGCGAATGGTCTGGTGCTCAATACAAATTATGTGCAGCCGGATCGGCTTTTGGCAGATATTAAAGGAAGGGGTATCTCCGGGGAAATGGAAGAAGTTGGCTCTAAACAGGTAGCTACGTTTGGGATGGAAGAACTGAGATTTACCGGGCTGGTTGCTCAAACCGTGGATCTTCAGCACCTGGAAGAAACCAAGAAAATGCGTATTCTCGGATTGATCGGCTACAAAGTCCTGCAGGACTTTGAGCTCATGATCAATTATCAGGAGAACTATTTGACCCTATCAAGAGTTGATAAAAGCGGGGAGATCATTGACGCATTACCCCATACCTTGAATAAAATTGACAGCATTGAATTTACAATGGCAAACTTCCTCCCGGTGATCGAAGTTCAGGTAGATGGAAAGACAAAGCGGATGGGAATAGATTCAGGAGCGGAATTTAATTTGTTGGATATCAAACGTTCAAAAGATATACTTTCAAATTTTAAAATAATGAAAAAAACCCAGGTTATAGCTGCGAATGATCAACAGGTAGAAGTATTAGGAGGGAGGTTGTATGGTTTATCCTTTCGGAAAAAATTTCGCAATCCGGGAATGAATACGGTATTGACAAACTTTAAACATATCGACAATATTTATAAAAGAAAATTAGATGGTATATTGGGCTACCCTTTTCTGATGCGTTGGATTACCAGTTTGAATTATAAAAAAAAGAAAATCTATATACACCAACCTAAATTCGTTAAACCATAGTCTCTAACCGGAATGACCAAAACATGGAAGCTGAATTTTAAATAGGTAAATGAATTATTTGAATAACATATCACTTGGATTGAAAAACAAAATCTCATTTTTTAAGTGCTTACTTAAAAAAACAGGGGGTACTGCGCTCTTCGGTGTACTCTTTCTGGTTAGTTTTGCACTAGAGGCACAAAATGAAATTGCACCGCCTAAATATTTTATTGAGGATAATGAAGTGATCTTCGAATTTGATATTCGCGCATATGCAGAAGGGATCAAAGATGAAAGCTCCATTTTTCAGGATTTTAAAGAGGTAGATCTTCCGCAATTAGTGGCTGCAGGTGTTTTGGAAAATTGGTCTTACCAGGGTTGGACCTTTCATCAAGTGGGAAAAAATGTCTATCAGTTTGTTAAAAAACTGGATCTGTTTAATGATGATTTTTCTCCGCAAATGAAGTACCTGATTGATGGCCAATACTGGACAGCTCCATTTTCACAGCCATCAGGACAAATCGATTACGCTTCCATAGAGGCTGAACAGGTCTTAGATAATGGTAATGTTATTTTTACGCTGAAGGGTTATAAAGATGCTAAGCAAGTTGTT
>CBDUIU010000207.1:0-6885 GCA_965367335.1 uncultured Saprospiraceae bacterium | reverse complement strand
CTCAAAAAGCAGAGGAATTAGCAGGAGCGATAAAAGAGGTGACAAGTCAACAAAACTTATGAATGTCAACGCTTTAGTTGCTTGCCTTTAAGCATAATTTTCTATAAAGAATAGCTTAGACAATAAATAAAATAATATCGAACACGCTATGCCACTTTCATGCATAGCAAAAGCTATGAGGCCCTCCATTCTAGGTAAGCAGTAAGAAAAAATACTTGCCTAAAAATCGGTTGCTGGTGGAAATTCATTGATATAGATTTGCAATAAAAATCATAAATATGAATTTCACGGAATTACACAATCAAAATTCGCCCGTTTTAATCTGTAATGTTTGGGATGTAGTCAGTGCGAATACAGCAAAAACATTAGCTTTCCAAGCTATTGGAACATCCAGTGGAGCAATTGCTTCCATGTTAGGATATAGTGATGGGGAAGAAATAAGCTTCCAGGAATTAGCATATATAGTTCAAAGAATAACTAAATCTGTCGATATTCCCTTGACAGTAGATGTAGAAGCTGGATATAGTCGTAATCCTTTGAAAATTGCAGAACATATAATAAGACTTGCAGATCTGGGTGTTGTAGGGGTTAATATCGAAGACAGTATTGTAAACGGAGAAAGAGAAATTATCGATGCGGATACTTTCAGTAAAACACTTGAAAAAGTTTGCTCAATTTTAATACAACGAAATCATGATATATTTGTCAATGTCCGAACGGACACTTTTTTACTTGCTGTTTCTAATCCTATCAAGGAAACCGTAGCAAGAGCCCAAAAGTATTCTAATGCCGGAGGAAGAGGATTATTTGTACCATGTATTGAAAAGCAACAAGACATTAAATCAATTGTTCAAAATATAGATTTACCGTTAAATGTTATGTGCATGCCTAATTTACCTGACTTCACTGTTTTAAAAGAACTTGGAGTACATAGGATTTCAATGGGAAATTTTGTGTTTAATAAAATGAATACAGCACTTGAGAACGAATTGAAACAAATTCTTCAAACCAATTCATTTAAAGCCCTGTTTGACTAATGGAGACAATTACATCAACAAACGCGGATGAATATTACCAAGCGCTTTTGAGCAGAGATTCTAAATATGTAGGTATTTTCTTTGTTGGCGTAACGACTACGGCTGTATTTTGTATTGCCACTTGTAGAGCAAGAAAACCCAAAAAGGAGAATGTCGTTTTTTACAAAACCTTTTCAGAAGCCTTGAAAAATGGATTTCGTCCCTGTAAAATTTGTTGCCCAACTGAAAATTCCAATGAAACACCTGAACAAGTTGTTATTGCGATTAAACTTATAAAAGACAATCCTAAAGAAAAAATATCCGACTCAATACTAAGAGAAAATGAAATAAGTCCTGATCTGGTAAGACGCTGGTTCAAAAAAAATTATGGTATCACCTTTCACGCTTTTCAACGAATGTATAGAATTAATAATGCCTACAAAGAGCTGAAAGACGGAAAAACAACTACAGAAACTGCTTTTGGTTTAGGGTACGAATCTTTAAGTGGATTTGGCTATACTTATAAGAAGATAATGGGCAAGTCCCCTGCAAATAGTAAAGCCCAAAATATTATTTTAATTAATAGACTGACTACACCATTAGGACCTATGATTGTTTGTGCGACAAATGAGGGTATTTGTCTATTGGAATTTACGGATCGAAAGATGCTCGAAACTGAATTTAGAGATTTGCAAAAAGCACTTAATTCAGAAATTTTAGTTGGCGAGAATATACATATCAAACAACTAAGAAAAGAAATTAAGGAGTATTTTAATGGAGAAAGAAAAATGTTCCAGGTAGCTTTACATACTCCTGGAACGGATTTTCAAAATGAAGTTTGGAATGCATTGAAAAAAATACCATTTGGATCAACCTCCACATATCAGCAGCAAGCCATCAATATAAATAATCCAAATGCCATAAGAGCGGTTGCAAAAGCTAACGGGTTCAATAGGATTTCAATTGTTGTACCTTGTCATCGAATCATAGGCAAGAACGGAAATTTAACTGGTTATGGAGGAGGAATAGAACGAAAAAAATGGTTAATCGAATTTGAAAGAGATGCCAGCATAGAACAAGGCCAAGATCGACTTTAGCTGCTCCTATGGTAAATAACCAATGTAATGTACCCAAATTGAACCAAAGGAGATTTTGAAAAGTGATCTTGGCAGACCCGTCAATTGTCCATGATATTTATGCCTATGAAATCCAAAGTAGGTGTACTGTTGAACATATGAAATTTCTAATCCCTCACTTTCCGACAACAAATTTACAATTTATTAATAACGCCACGTGCAATTGCCTGGCCATGTGATAGCTGATAAAAGTAGAGGCCGCCAGGAGCTGCTATGCCATTATCCTGATTTCCGTCCCAGACAATTAAAGGGGAAGTTCCGTTGGCAATTAGTGTTTTTATTTTTCTACCTAATTGGTCATAGATATACAATTGAATGTTGTCAGTGTTCGGGGTGTCGATTTCAAACTGAATTGCTGAAGAAAATGGATTGGGATAAGCGTTGACCGCTAAGACCGGTTCTACTTGTCTCCCATCCCTTGTGGAAACCAAATTAAGCTGTTCGGAAATGTAATTTGACATACCTAAAAAGGCAGGAAATACTTCAGCTTCGTGATTGACACAGATAGCTATCCCAAAATGCTTTTGTGGGTTATAAAACAAGAGAGATTGATGCAACCTCAATCCATCATGTCCCCAAAAAACTTGTCCGCCCAAATCAAGAAGTATTGTTCCAAAACCATAGCCGGAGATAAAAGGTGGCTCCGCACTATTAGGCGTTGTGGCTAACATTTTATCGAGTGAGGCTGGCTGAAGAAAATTGCCTTCATATAAACGCTGAGCATATTGAACCAGATCCGAGGGTTTTGAAAGAATATTTCCTGCCCCAATATCGGAAGATAAATAAGAAGTAAAAGGCAAGACGGAAATATCATCCAAAGCACCGTCGCCGTCAAAATCAACCCACCCTCCGGCTATTGGCGTTGACGGGGTTTCAAATCCGCCAAACCATGAATTCGTCAAGTTGAGCGATTCGAAAATAGTTGTGCGCATTTCTGTTTCCACCGAATTCCCGGTAGTTACTTCTATCAAAGCTGCTAACAAAATGTAGTTGGAATTGCTATAATTGAATGTAGTACCGGGAAGGGTAAGCGGCGGTTCCAGAAAATTAGTCACGAGTTCTGCGGCTGTCCATTGGTAAGTCATGTCAGAAAAAATAGCTTGGTCGTATGCCGGGTTTTCTTCCAGATCGGAAAGCCCGGAAGTGTGATTCAATAATTGTTGGATGGTGATGTTTTCATCCACATATTGAAAAGTCGGAAGAAATTTGCTGATAGGGTCTTCTATCGAAAAATAGCCCTGTTCTTCGAGGCGAAGGACGAGCGTGGCGAGGTAGTTTTTAGTAATGCTACCAATGATAAAATGCATTGACGTATCAACTGCCACGCCAATCTGGGCTTCCCCCGCTGCGCCTTGCCAAATGCTGCCATCAGGAAAAATGGCTGCGGCAGAAAGACCAATGAAGCCGTTTGCCGCGGTTTCATTTTCAATGATCTGCTGAAGGGAGTCGGCAAATTGAAGGCTGTTTTGAGTATGACTTGTTGTATAAAAGCCAAGTAATAAAATTATTAGGAGGGGTTGAATTTTATTTTTCATTTTCAGAAATTGTAATTGTTAAGATTAAGGAAGGGGGTATTGAAATGGGAGGCATTTGACATTTGATAAATACCTCCCATTTCTTATCAGTACTTTATCATTGCTTCTATTATTTCTACTGCTTTTCTTGTTTCGTAACCAACTTCTCCGGCTCTGCCTGGAAGGTCAGAGTTGAAAAGCAGTACCACGCCCAGATCCAATTCTTTAATAAAACCTATGAACGCAGTTGAACCAGCTGTCCGCCCATTGTGCTGGGTGAGCGTAGTGCCGTCCGCTTCTTTGAGTGCATTTATCCATGCCAGACCAATACCGACAGGATAGTTAAGCGTTTGGGTATTTTGATGGCTAAGCGTCAACGCATCCTTCAAATCCGAATCACCATACCCCATATTGGCTTCCAGATAAATAAGCATATCATTCAGACAGGATTGAACGCCACCGGCACCAAGCATGACATCCGTAAAATCCCAGGAAGAGACGGGTTTAAGTCGATTGTCATAAGGTTGTGCAATATTATTGTTATTAGAAGGGACAACGGTAAAGGAATTATTCATTCCCAATTTTTCAAAAACCACTTCATTAAGTTGTCGATCAAAAGAAGTCCCGCGGATTTCAGCCAAAGCATGCCCCAATAATCCGAAACCGAGATTGGAGTATTCCTCTTCACTTCCAATGGCCCGGCGAAGGGTGTGGCCATCGAGAAATTCGTAGAGCATTTCTTTTGAATAAGCTGCAAAGGGGTTGTCTGTCCCTTCATTTGGAAAATTATCAGGTACTCGGGGAAGAGAAGAAGTCTGGTTGGCTAAATGTTTAAATTTGATTTTTTGCCCTTGGTAACGAGGGAATACATCTATACCTGGCAAGTAATCCTCAACGGCATCCTCCAGGCTGACCTCTCCCTGTAATACCATATCGGCAAGCACTGCCCCAGTCATCGTCTTGTTGATAGAGCCGATTTCAAAAAGGGTGTTTGCATCTGGTATATCTCCTGCACCTTTTGTCTTCTCGCCAAAAAAGTACAGTTCTTTTTTCCTACCCGGTCTAATGATGCCGACCGCTGCCCCCACAACCTTTTTGCTATTGACCAATGGCTGTATGATGTTTTCGATGTCTTGCTGGAGGTTGACCGGGTTTGGATGAATGGGATCATCTTTTTCACAGGCAGAAACCAATAGAATAAAGGCAAATGCCAATAATTTAATGGAATTCATTTTTTTATTAATTTGTGTCCATCTGGGAAAGTCAGGACAGGTTAAAGAATCGGGTGATTTCTTTTTATCACGAATTACAAGACAAAAGTGGCGGCAGTTTAACTTCAGAACAAGAAAGGTTGACCATCGACAAGCGAGGATTGACGAAGCGCAGGAAAAGAGGAAAATGGTAGTTGGTCAATAATATGGAACAGGACATCAACAGATACGGACAATGGCAGGTAGGATTTGTATTTTGCTTATAAAAGATAAATGGTGAAATTAAAGCAATCTCAAATATTCGAATTTATTCTCCACCTCATTTTTTGGGTGGCCTTATTTGGATTCCTCACCTCAGCGTTTACTGATTTAGATTGGGGATTTTTTTCCAGAAAAAAAAACACCTTATTCATTCCCTTTTCATACGGGATGGCTATCAATGCACTTTTTTTTTACCTCAATGCTTTTTGGTTAATCCCCAAAAAATTGCAAAAGAAAAAGATTCATTCCTTTTGGCTTTGGTCTCTGGTACTTTTAATGTTGGGGTCACTTTTAGAATTTGGGGCAGATCTGCTGTATGCTAATGCCTTAGGCATACTCGATACGGAAGCGATACCTGAAAGCAAGGCTGTGGCAGCAGAAATTTTCGCTCTGTTTGGATTGACTTTTTTCATGAACACCTTTTTCTGGGCGATGGCCTTTCTTTATCGGATGCCGAAAGATTGGATCCGCAATGAACGGCAGCGACAACAATTGATTCAGGACAAACTCACCGCGGAATTGGAATTCCTAAAGGCGCAAATCAACCCGCACTTCCTTTTCAACGGCATCAACAGCATCTATCACTTGATGGGCGATGATGTGGATATGGCACAAAAGATCCTGTTAAAATTTTCTGATTTGTTGCGGTATCAATTGTATGAATGTAACGAGGATTTCATCCCTTTGAACAAAGAGTTGAATTATGTACAGAATTACCTGGGGATTGAAACCATCAGAAAGGGCGAAGATGCCATTCTCACGATGAACCTGCCAAGCTTGCCAACTCAGGTAAATTTGAATGGCCTGTACATCGCTCCTCTCCTACTTACCCCTTTACTTGAAAATGCTTTTAAATATTTGAGTTTATATTCTGAAAAGGAAAAAAATCAGTTGGAGGTCAACCTGGAAATCAGGGAGAAAGAATTGCTACTGCTTGTCAAAAACACCATTGACCCATCTTCTGGAGCAAAGAACACAAAGGCTGGTGGCATCGGTCTGGAAAATGTAAAACGCAGGTTGGAACTGCTTTATCCTGAAAAACACTACCTGGCCACTTCGAAAAATAATGATTATTTTGAAGTAGAATTAAAAATCAATTTATCATGAAATTAAATTGTTTAATTGTAGACGATGAAGCCCTTGCCCGTAAAGGACTTGAAAAATATATCAAAGAAATTGATTTTCTCGAGCTAAAAGGGGTATGCAAAAATGCGATGGAGGCCAATACCATCATCAAAGAACAAGCAATTGATCTATTGTTTCTCGATATCGAGATGCCCATGCTCAGCGGCATTGATTTTTTAAAATCATTGAGACACTCGCTCAAAGTTATTTTCACCACTGCTTACTCTCAATATGCAATCGAGAGTTTTGAATTTGATGTACTGGATTATCTTGTTAAGCCAATTTCATTTGAGCGCTTTCTTCAGGCTGCTAATAAAGCGCATCGTATCATTTCGGAAAATTCCCCCTCTCCTACCATCGCAGCAAACAAAGAGGAAGAAAAATTTATTTTTGTAAAAACAGATAAGCAGTTGGTGAAGCTATTCCTGGACGACATTCTGTTGGTCGAATCTATGCAAAACTATATCCGCATCCATACGGCCAAACAATCTTACCTCACGCTCGTCCCGCTAAAAAAGGTATTCGACATTTTGCCACGGGAAATGTTCATACAAGTGCATAAATCCTATGTAATTTCGATGACAAAAGTCGAAGCTATTATCGGCAATCAAATTTTGATCGG
>CBDUIU010000206.1:0-6901 GCA_965367335.1 uncultured Saprospiraceae bacterium | reverse complement strand
TATCTTGTTGCTTCATCATTAGGATTAGACATGAAGCTTATTTTATTTTTATTTTTATCTGGAACAGTAATTATTGGAGCCTGTCAATCGACTCAACCAACGGTTGATTCAGATCACGAAAAATTACATGCTATTTTTAAGAAGGAGTGGGTATTTCGTGTAGCGGAATTCCCCTTTTTTGCGACCTCCTGTGGTATTAAAAAATATAATGCTCAGCTACCTGATGTATCCTTCAAAGCTCAACAACGTCGTGCTACATTTTGGCAATCTATTCTCAAAGATTTAGCTGAAATCAACCGGGTATCACTTAGTAAAACCGATCAAATCAACTATGACATATTTCGTTATCAGCTTGAAGATGCTATTGCCGGAATTGGTTTTGAAAGCTATTTACTTCCATTTAATTCTGAAGGTGGGTTTTTAACAGACTTTTATTATATGGTCAAAAGTATGCCATTTGAAGAAAAGTCAGATTATGAAAACTATCTAAATCGATTGGCCGGTTTTGGAAAGTATATAAATCAATACATTGAATTAATGCGTTTGGGGATTGATAAAAAAGTCACTCAACCAAAAGTTATTTTAAAGCATTATTCAAAATTGATAGAAGGAGTAGAAGTAAAATCGATCGCTGAACACATTTACTACCAACCCTTTACTAAAAAGCCTCATTTTGTAACAGCAACAGACTGGATAAACTTTCAAAAACAAGCAGCTAGTGTTTTAAGGGATACGGTACAAACGGCAATTTTGCAATTTTCTACTTTTATGGAAGAAGAGTACCTACCCGCTAGCCGGGAAAGTTTAGGGGCAAGTGAGTTACCAGATGGAGCTGCTTATTACCAGCAAAGGGTCGCTTATTTCACAACCACGAATTATTCAGCCGATGAGATTTTTATGATAGGACAACAGGAAGTTGAGCGTATTCGTAAGCGGATGCAAGCAATCATTGATTCACTTAACTTTAAAGGAAACTTCACCGATTTCCTACATTTTTTGCGAACAGATGAGCAATTCTACGCAACTAGTCCAGAGGCTTTGCTTAAAGAAGCAGCTTTCTTGGCTAAGAAAATGGACGGGAAACTTCCGGAGTATTTTAATCAATTACCACGCTTACCTTATGGCGTTTCAGCAGTGCCGGAAGCGATTGCTCCAACCTACACCACCGGCCGTTATTCTGAAGGGTCATTAAAAAATCATAAATCAGGAACCTATTGGGTCAATACGTATAATCTCAAAAGTCGTCCATTATATAGTTTGCCTGCATTAACGCTACACGAAGCGGTGCCAGGGCATCATCTTCAAATCTCTCTGGCACAAGAACTAAAAGATGTTCCTCCATTTCGAAAGAATACGTATTTAAGTTGTTATGGAGAAGGGTGGGGTTTGTATGCAGAATATCTGGGAGAAGAAGCAGGGATGTATCAAACACCTTATACCCGTTTTGGTAGGCTGACCTATGAGATGTGGCGCGCATGTCGTTTAGTGATTGATGTTGGAATACATACCAAGGGTTGGACAAGAGAACAGGCAGTTGAGTTCATGGCAAATAACACAGCTCTTTCATTGCATAATGTAAACACGGAAATTGATCGATACATTGGGTGGCCCGGACAGGCTTTGTCCTATAAAATGGGAGAATTAAAAATAATAGAGCTTCGAAGAAAAGCAGAACAATCTTTGGGAACAAATTTTAATCTTCGCGCTTTTCATGATGTAATCCTTGGACAAGGAGCAGTACCCTTGTTTATATTAGAGGAGTTAGTAGAAGAATATATTGAAGGTGAAATGAGATAAGATTTAGTATACAATATCGTTGTTAATATAAAATGATATTAATTAAAGTTGTTTTGCCTTTTGTACTTGTTCTTTCTCTGTTTCATTCAAAATAAAGGGCCAGGTAAAATGAAAACGACTACCTTTTCCTTCTTTACTTTCCACCCAGATTTTCCCGAAATTTTGATTGATGATCTTATTACAAATGGCCAAGCCCAGTCCAGAGCCTTTAAAAGATTGACGATCATGTAGACGGCCAAACATATCAAATATTTTACCGAAATACTCTTCCGAAATACCAATTCCATTATCTTCAATTGAAAATAGGTAATGATCTTCATTTTGTTGACAATAGATATTAATCTGTGGATTCTGGGTTTTGTTGAACTTTAGACCATTTTCAACCAGGTGTTTAAATACTAGTTCTAAGTGGGGTTCATGGGCCATGATTGTTGGCAGGTTTCCGGAAATATTGACTGAAGCGTTGTGCTCAGATAGATGAAGACTCATGTTAGAGACTAACTTATTTAACAAGGATTCTACGTTTACCGGATGTTTTTGGAAGTTATCTTTTCCTGCACTAGAGAATTCGAGCACACTAGTGATCAGGTAATTCATTTGCAAAGCATTATTCCGAATGAAATTAATAAAGTCAGCTTGATCCGAAGTGACCTGACTTCCAAGACTACGATCTAATAGACCAATAAAACTATTAATATTGCGCAAGGGTTCTTTAAGGTCATGAGAAGCAATATAATTAAATCGTTCCAGCTCTTGATTTGCCTGTTGCAGTGTATTATAGGAAGTAAGCAACTCTTTAGTTCTTTCCTCTACTTTCTGTTCAAGTAGCTTATTGTTTTGATTCTTTTGTTTATAGGCAAAATATAAGAAAGTTGCCAAACTGGCAACAAAGAGTAAAGCCATTGTAATCAATAGCGATATAGATTTACTTCGTTGGATCGCTGCTTCTTTTTGGGCTTGATCAGCTTTGAGGAGGTTATACTCCATCTCTCTTTGTTCCGTATTGTATTTTATTTCAAGCTCACTGATAGCATTAGAGCGTTCTTTTTCTGCCAAACTATCTTGAGCATATTGGTATTTTTTCTGGTAATAATAGGCGTCTTCAAAGTTTTCATTTCGCTCATTGATGCCGGCATAAAGCCTATACACCTCCTTAAGGTAAGGCAATAAATTTTTCTTATTAGCAATGAAATGCAATTCGTCTGTTAACTCTAGTGCTTGTTTATTATTTCCAAGCACAAAATTGACATTAGCAGCTAATAACACACTTTTTATATGATCATTGGTGAAACCTCTCGCAGCAGATAAAGTCCTTGCCTGATCAAAATAAGCTAAAGCTTCTTCGTACTCTTTTAATTGATAGTGAATCTGCCCCAGAACTTGCATGTTTCGCTGAATACCAATACTATCCCCTGTTTGTTCACTTATCTTAAGTGCTTGACGAGTATAGTCAAGTGAAACAACAGGATCCTTTTGGAGATAGAGGTCACTCAAGAGGTTTAGGATATCTGTTTGGCTAGTATAGTTTTTACTTTTTCTGGCACCTTCGAGCGCTTGGACATAATATTCTTCTGCCTTTTGAAGATCTTTTTGACTTTCCATGACTAATCCGATATTCATGGTAAAGACGCACCAGGAATCTATTTTGTTAAGTTCTTGCGCAATTTGGGCTGCTTCCTGAAAGTAGGGTAGCGCCTCCAGAAATTTACCGTGATTCATATAGAATCGACCAATATTATTGATTGGCCCCATCTGAATACTAGGATCTTCCGTCTTTTTAGCTGCTTCAACAGCTTTTTCAAACCATTCAATTGCTTGCTCGTTTTTACCCAGGATAGAATTGCCTATTCCCTGTAAGTTCAAGGCACGAGCTATTTCTCTATCATTGTTTAATTCATTAGCTTTACGATACAACCTATCAGCATACTCAACAGTTTTATGAGGGTCGATACGTCGGTAATCCCAGGCTAATTGATAGAGTAACGCTAATTCTACATTATCATCCTGTACCGTGACTAATGCATTTAATAGCGAATCTATCCTTGGGTTACCTGCTTGGGTTCCCAACGATAGGAGTAAAAAGAAGATGATGAAAATGGGGTATTTCATATTTTATTCAACAAACGCTAAAAGTGAAATACATCAATTTAGTTGATTCTTTGGCGTTGATTATACTGAAAAAAAGTTATGGATAATGTAGTTTCATTCTATCAACCAGCCATTTTTCAGGCTTTCGGTTTTCTTGTAGGAGGAGAAAGTAAAAGGCATGGAGGCGTGAGCTCTAAACCTTATCAGTCCTTAAATTTAGGACTGAATACAGATGATATTTACAAAAATGTTACCGAAAATCGAAAAAGGCTTTTTTCTTTCCTAAATATTCCTGAACAACAAACTGCTGCTGCATCTCAAATACATGGTACTGAGATAATAGAAGTGCATCAGCCAGGGCTTTCAAAAGGTTATGATGCACTAATTACTCAACAAAAAAATCTCTTTTTGATGGTCACAATAGCTGATTGTACACCTGTGCTTATCTATGATACCGGGAGCCAGGCTATAGCTGCTATTCACGCGGGTTGGCGCGGTACCGCTAAAGGGATAGTTGAGCAAACATTAGCAATAATGGCTGAAAAATATAACACCCAGGCCGAGGATTGTTTCGCTTATATCGGTACTTGTATTGATAAATCTTCTTTTGAAGTTGGAGAAGAGGTTGCTTCCTGTTTTTCCTCTGATCATAAGCGTTGGGATGCTAGGAAAAAGAAATTTTTCGTTGACCTAAAAAAAGCAAACGAACACCAATTACGTACTTTTGGCCTTCCGGAAGAACAAATCGAAATTTCTCCCTATTCTACCGTATTACATAACCAAGATTATTTTTCCTATCGTAAGGAGAAAGGAAAAACCGGCCGAATGCTGGCGATCATCGGACTTCGCGGAACTGACGTATTACCCTAGAGCCAAATTAGAGACACGGCAAAAGTGATGTTGTCTGCCTCGCTACAAGGGTACCTTCCTTAATTAAAATAGAAGAGCAAAACACAACAATGATAAACATCACCGTTTCCCATCATTTCCCTTCTTAAATTTACATTAGATTCTCCTCGCCAGAGACGCTGAGAATAGTATTCACGAGTTCAACTTTTCCTTGGCATAATTCAATATTTCATTATGGAAAAGAGTCTTCAAGTCACCAAAATATTCAGCTTTGAAATGGCTCATGCTTTATTGGATTATGATGGTGATTGCCGTAATATTCACGGACATTCCTATGTACTCCATGTTACTGTACAGGGACGGCCTCGCGAACAGCCTGGCCATGCAAAAGATGGGATGATCATCGACTTTAAAGTGCTAAAAGCTATCGTTAATGAAAACATTATTGATCCATTCGACCATGCCTTAGTGTTGAATGATCGTACTTCGTCTGTTTTACTGGAAGCATTGCGGAGGAGTCACCAAAAAATTATCCTCACGCCCTACCAACCTACTTGTGAAAATATATTAATAAATTTAATTGAAAAACTCATTGGAAAATTACCTGCAGGAGTTCGACTTCAGAAAATGAAGTTATACGAAACAGCCAAATCCTATGTGGAATGGGAAAATAGATATGAAAAGGTGAGTCCTGACCATTAATTAATCAAAAGGATAAATTCTGTCATATGTAAATCTGTCAAATTAACACGCAAGACTGCATTACTTGCCTAAAAAGAAGGTACTCTTTTTTCTATTATTGATAAACATGATTTTTTCAAAGTAGTAGGGAATAATAAAAATTTGGCGTTTAAGATCTTTCGTCTTTTTGCGATGGAACTAAATAAGGTAGAAACCCGAATGATCAACCTTACGCAAAAATACTTACGTGCCCGTTTGGCAGATGCGTTACTCATGATGGAAGATATTTGTAAAAAAAATAAAAAATCACTTCACGAAATCTGTTTGTTGGGTAGATAGTTATTTCTTGCTTTTTATAACTCACCTGACTTCTTGTAAGCGTCAAAAAAAACTTCTCGGTTTTTAGGCAACTGTGTTATGCAACATAGTTGATGCTGTTCTATAGCATTGTTTGAGTTATCTAAAATTTTTTACTTTGCTGCTAGATTCATTTCTTTTTTCTCATTACAAGAAAACCTTGAACAGGTTGAAATTAAAATCAAAAAGTATGAAGTTGAATTGGAACAAACATTTGTTTTTATGGATTGTATTTGCTGTATTTAATTTGTTAGGATGTAAGGATAAACCTAAGCCTGGAGTGGTTACATTAAATTTTGACCATCAAGTAGCAGGCGAAAATTTAGAGTTTGATGAACTAAAATATCCCTCATTAGCAGGTCACCCTTTTAGTGTGGTCAGGTTGAAGTATTATATTTCCAACATTCAATTACATGAGCAAGATGGGGCTGTTTTTACCGTAAATGAAGTTCATTACCGCGACGCGAGAGAAGCAAATACGAGAGCGTTGACGATTTCAGCGATTCCAGCAGGCAGGTACGATCAGCTCTCTTTTGTTTTTGGTTTGGATGAAGTACTCAATGTAGATGGTGGATTGCCCAACACAACAACTAATATCAATATGGAATGGCCTATTCCTGGGGATCAGGGGTATCATTATATGAAACTCGAAGGGAAATACGATTCTTTGGGAACAGGGCGGGTAAAAAATTTCAATTTACATACCGGGGCAACCATGGGCAACCAAAACTATATAGAAGTCAGGTTGCCGGTGTCTACTTTCAATGTTGATGAGAATGAATGGCAGATTTATTTGGAAATGGATATTAATGAGTGGTTACAGAATCCGACCACATGGGACTTTGCAGCATTCGGCCCAATGATCATGATGAACCAACAGGCACAAGCTGTTTTGAAGGCCAATGGTGCTACTATATTTAAAATTCAACAAGTGAAAAAAGAATAAGGTATGAACTGGTTTAACATTAACAGCGTATCTCACCTCTTTTTGTTATGGATCATGCTTGCCGGTTGTCAGAAAGAAGATAATCCTAAACCAGACGACCCTCCGGAGCTTTTTTACACTCCGACACCCTACACCCTCTCAATTCCCGAAGATTTCCCTTCCATGGATATTCCATTCGATAAT
>CBDUIU010000205.1:0-6932 GCA_965367335.1 uncultured Saprospiraceae bacterium | reverse complement strand
GTGGTGAAGGAGATCTGTCCTATTTAGGTGAAGATGGCTATAATGCTTATTGTTCAGATCAGGGGATGATGGAGTTGTTGCGGGAAATTCAAAGCAGGGGATATTATTGGAACGGGGAAGATGGAGGCATCCAGTCTCCGGACGATTTTACCAAGGTAGCCATTTATAAAGAGTTGGAAGAGATGCCGCTTACCGGTATGCCGCACACTCGCCGTCCCAATACCTATGAGACAATTTACGGGTTTGTGGAAACGGATGAGATTGTATACGTAGATACAGCAGAGGTAGCGAAGATTGTATTTTGGGAAGCTCGTTATGCCCAACGGCATTGGGTTACTTCCGAAATATTAGTGGGTTCAGAAAATATGTTGACGACCATTCGGGATCACCAATATTGGAATCGTATTAAGGTTGATCTGGAAACAACAGATGATAGCCTTCGCTTCACCAATGATTGGCCAATGTGGGGAGTAGAACTAATCAATTATAATGAAAATAATAACGTGGCTGAATTGAAACGTTTAGCAAATTTGAAATTAAAAGAACTAGCTGATTGGAGAGCGTTAGAGGCGAAGGTCATTGAAAAATATGCGATTGATAATTCCGGAGAGGATCACCAAATGATTAACCGCATCGTGGAAGAAGGACGAGAACGATACTTCCAGGAGTTACGTGAATGGTTCTGGGAAAGAGGAATTGTTATCATCCAGATATATGGTAGCTGCTAAATACAATCGCTGGCAGTGAAGGCCAGGTATGAAAAAAAAAACAGGATGGTAATCAAGGCAACCAGGAAGGAATAGCTGAACTCCTTACTGGTTGTCTTGACATCTTAATACAACTGTTTTAATACAGTTAAGTATCTGATTTAAAGATATTTTACTAGAAAAATTTGAAAGTTGCCCAAAGCTAAGAAAAGGACTGATGGAGAAACTGATTCATCTCCTGATCATTACGCAGCCGTACTACGGAAGTTTTATGTTTCCAGGCTGCCAGTTTTGCTAATAAGGCAGGTCTTTTACGATTCCAAAAGGTAAAAGTATAGACCAAAAATTCCCAATCAAATCGCTCTTCACAAGCTATTGCCATATCAGTACGTTTTTTACCAAAGGAAAAAAACGTCCGTTTCAAAATTCGATAAGTACACAGCCAGCGAGAACGATCCAGGAAGATAACCATATCGGCACGGGCCAGTCTTATCTCCAGCGTTCCGCCGTAATTGCCATCAATAATCCATTGCTCTTGCATAGCAAGTTCCCGGACTTGAGCGTTCCATACTGACGGCTCACTTTCTACCCAACCGGGCTTCCAGTAGTATTGATCTAAGTGAATAAGTGGTAAACCGGTCAATGTATGTAATTGCTGTGACAAGGTGGACTTGCCAGCGCCACAGCAACCGATGACCATAATTCTATTAAGGACCTCGCTCATTGGGATGGAGAGGAGTTGATTTTCAATATAACATCAAACCCTTGCTGACCTTCAGGTTAATTAAAAAGACTTTCCACAAAGGCTTTTTTATTAAACACCTGTAGTTGCTCAATTCCTTCACCTACACCAATATATTTGATGGGTATTTTAAATTGATCACTAATTCCGATAGCTACACCCCCTTTAGCCGTACCATCTAACTTAGTCAGGCAAAGGCAGCTAACCTCGGTTGCATTGGTAAAATGAGTAGCTTGTTCAATGGCATTTTGTCCGGTGGTCGCATCTAATACCAGCATCACATCATGGGGTGCACCTTCTAGTTTTTTCCCGATTGAGCGACGAATTTTAGTCAGCTCGTTCATCAGGTTGATCTTGGTGTGCAAGCGACCTGCAGTATCTATGATAGCGACATCACAGTCATTATTGATGGCGTACTGGACCGTTTCATAGGCTACGGCAGCGGGATCCGTGTACATCCCTTTAGAGTAGAAATCACAGCCGACACGATTCGCCCATATCTCTAGCTGATCCACGGCTGCGGCACGGAAGGTATCTGCTGCACCAAGGACAACCTTATGTCCCATTTTTTGCATCTGATAGGCCAGTTTACCAATTGAAGTTGTTTTGCCCACGCCATTCACTCCAACTACTAACATAATGTAAGGCTTCTTGCCAGCAGGAGGGGAGAAGTCCTCTACTTCTTGCGTATTGTTCTCTGCTAGAAGCTGGACAATCTCATCACGAAGAATATTATTGAGTTCCGAAGTATTCAAGTATTTATCCCGAGCTACCCGCTCTTCCAAACGATCAATGATTTTTACAGTCGTATCCAATCCTACATCAGAAGAAATGAGAATATTCTCCAGTTCATCGAGGAATTCTTCATCAACGGTTGATTTACCAGCGACTGCTTTTGAGATTTTGGAGAAAAAGCCGGATTTAGTTTTTTCCAGGCCTTTATCCAGGTCCTCTTTTTTTTCGCGGGTAAAAAATTTATTAAAAAAACTCATATAAATTGCTTAAATGTTGTGAGTGCTAATAATGCGTTTAACCTAGTTGTAAACGTTGCGCAAGTTAGGGAAGTTTAGTGAAAAAGAAAATCAATAATAAAGAGGTATGCATTATTCTGTTACCGGAATGCAAAAAGGCTTTTCTCGGAAAGAGAAAAGCCTTTTTGGATGAAAAACGTGTAAAGTTTATTTTTTAGCGAAAAAGCTTTTAACGTCTTCTTTGTGGATCATCATTTCTTTATAAGTATATTTACCCGTTTTAGGATCTTTAATACTTTTCACCACTTTCACAAAGTCACGTCCGGAACCGGCGTTAGCGGCACGTTGCGCAACCCTTGCGTTTTTACTTACTTTGGCCATGATAATAGGATTTGGTTATCAGATATAGTTCAATGAGATATAAGTTATCTCCCTAAAGATAAGCAGCTTTTGTGAAAGATACCAGTTTTATGGTACTTATTTAATTTCACGATGTACCGTTACCTTATTTAGGATTGGGTTGTACTTCTTCAATTCCAGACGATCCGGAGTGTTTTTACGATTCTTTTGAGTAACGTAACGAGAAGTACCTGGTTTGCCAGAAGTTTTGTGTTCTGTACATTCCAAGATAATCTGTTGGCGATTGCCTTTACTTTTCTTTGCCATGATATAGTTCCTTTAAAATTAGTGGATTAAAGCTTTACTCCTGTATCCACTCCTTTACTTTCTAATTTTTTTAAATAAGCGTAAATACCCAATTTGTTAATTGTGCGAAGTGCGCTAGAGGATACTTTTAAGGTAACCCACATATCCTTTTCAGGAATGAAAAAGCGTTTCTTTAGCAAATTTGGTAAAAAACGACGTCTGGTCTTACGGTTTGAGTGAGAAACATTGTTTCCCGTGATGGGCCGCTTACCAGTAAGTTGACATATTCTCGACATGATCTTAGGTTCTTCTTATTAAAAGAATAGTATATTAAGTAGTGACCTCGCCAGGATTCGAACCTGGAACCTCCTGATCCGTAGTCAGGTGCTCTATCCAATTGAGCTACGAAGCCATATTTTTACAATTGAGCACTTTAGCTTCCTTAAGCTTTTTCTCAAATGCGAGTGCAAAGATAAGGCTTTTGTTAAATATACAAAAGGTTTTGATCCTTTTTTTGGAAAAAGATTAAGCAATATGTTTATCCTTTTTCCCTATATCTATGTTCTTTAGTAAGTCATCCTGCTCAGGGTTGCCAACTCAGTAAAGTACTATAAGCTACCTCGCAATCAATACCCGCTCCGTATTGATCGTCCGCGCATCTGATACGCTTATGAAATAGACGCCATTAGGAAGCCCGTTAATATTGAATGTCAGGCCTTTGGGGGCACAAATTTCTTCGGTATCTTTAAAATAGACGATCCGCCCCAGCGCATCATATAGGCTCACCCCATAACTGCGCACTTCCGGAGTTTGGAGAAAAACAGTTATGTTTCCGGCAGCATCTACCGGATTAGGATGAATGTACAGAATTTCGAGATTGCCTCTTGGTGTTCCAAACTTACTGTCGAGAATTTCTAGTGATTTAGCTACGTTTAGGCGTCCACCAGTAACTGTCTTGCCATCCAGGTCCGGCAATAAATCAACGCCTTCCAAGATGGATTCCCTGACTTTTATGGCCGTTTCCTGCGGCTCCGTTAAGGCAACATTTGCCAAGCCGGGACAAGCGATACTATATAGTAAGGCGATCGCACCAGCCACATGTGGCGTGGCAGCACTGGTACCGGTAAATTCATCATAGCGAATAGTATCTAGATTGTTATCACCAAATTGATACACAGTGGTATAGCTGCCTCTTCCAGGTGCGCTCAGGTCAATAGAGATATTGCCAAATCCCGCATTTTGTACCAACTCATCCCGACGATCTGTGTTGGTAACGGCGATGAGATAGTCACTGGGGCAGTCACTGGGAGTATCTCCGACTTGTTCGATGTCCACAGATCGATTACTCGTAGCACCCGCATTTAATACGCCAACCATTCCCAGTGAGTCATACATATCGTTAAATACCTGATGGTTATCCAGGCAGTTCGAGTTATCAAATCCCAACGAATAATTGGTTGCCACGACAAATGCTCCACGCGCTCCTTTGGACTCATTATAGCGCTTTCTCATTTCAAAAATATAACCATAGGCCTCTTCCGCTAAGCTGTTGGTGACCACTCCGGTTAACATCATGATCTTTACATTCCAATTCACTCCGGTTACACCTTCTGCATTATTGCCTTTGGCCCCAATGATACCGGAAACAGCAGTTCCATGACGGATGTCTTGTTGGATACCGTTTGTGAAATGATCATCCGAATTTGTATTGTTATTCCAGCCCATAACATCATCCACTCGACCATTGTTGTCGTCATCGATGCCATTTCCCGGAATCTCGTCTTTGTTTTTCCACAGGTTGGGCACCAAATCCGGATGGTATTGGTAGAGGCCTTCATCCAGTACAGCTACTACTATGGTATCTCCATTGGCCGTAACACCGCCCGTTGAAATATCCCAGGCTTCTGGTGCGTCAATAATGTCCATATCCCATTGGCGGTTATAATCCGGATCATTTGGCGTGCGAATACCACGAGATTTAGCTTGGTAATTAAACTGTACGGCTTGTACTTCGGTATCTTCCAAAAGTGCCGTAAATGCTTTTTCCGGATCGGATTGACTTTCATCAAAACTGAAGAGAAAGAGGTTAAACGGGCGAATTTTTTTCTCTAAGGCTAGTCGTACGGGCTTTTCACCTTCTCCTTGATATTTTTTCAACCAACTCGTTACCTCTACTTCATATTTCAGCCATACCAATACCTCTCCCGGAATACGATCCGGATGATCCGCCTGAGCAATACTTTTGGTTTGGGTAAAGAGAAAGACAAAAAATAAAAGGTAAATTACTCTGTTCATGGTGTACTGGATTTCTGGAAATTAGAGACGTATTATTTTACAACGCAATTTCAGTAAAATTCATATAATTAATGCAAGTTGCTCCGATTAAGTAGCTTTTCTGCAAGGCATGATTTATCTGACACTGACTACCTCACGCCAATCCTTGAAAATACGGTGCCGAAAGTTGTAACCGACTTCCGTACCAGGAGAACATTTCGCCATCTACCAGCTTTGTCTTAGCTTGCGGAAATTGGTTTTGATAAAAATGGATGTGTTTTTCTTTGAATGGATATGGTTCAGAGGATAAAAGTATAACCTCCGGACGTGCTGCAGCTAGGTCATCTGATTGAATTTCGGGATAGCGCAGTTGATCTCCAAAAACATTTTTATAACCAGCACGGTGCATCATGCTATGGATAAAGGTATCTCCACCGGCGACCATCAGAGGTTCCTGCCATATCAAATAAGCTGCACGGATCGGTCTTCGTCCCATTCTGGTCATAGCTAATTCCTTGAAGTTTTGTTCAATTGTCTGGAGAATAGCTTTGCTCTCTTTTTCTTTTCCGCAAATTTTTCCCAATGCACGAATCATCTCCAATGCATCCGGTAAATTTTTTACATCACTCACCCATACCGGAAATTCTTTCATTAAAGTTTTCACTTGTTCCTGGTCATTTTCTTCTTTATTAGCAATGATTAAATCCGGCTGAAGCTTCCTAATCCGATCCAGATGAAGGGATTTCGTTCCGCCAATCCGCGTTTTTTCCTGAAACCAACTTTTGGGATGTACACAAAATTTAGTGATACCAACCACCTCAGTTTCTAAACCAAGATCAGCCAATAATTCCGTCTGTGAAGGAACCAGCGAAATGATCCGTCTAGGCGGATGAGGAAGGTCAATTTGTCGTTGGAGTTGATCGGTATATAGCATGGAAGAATCTAATGATGAGACTTTTGAGGTTGAACGCAAAATGAATTTAACAAGCTTAAATTTTGTAAGGCTAAATTCCTAACAAACATAAGACATTTACATCTAAAAATAATCTCCACTCACTCAGCGGTCTGATGGAAGCATTTCAGGCGGGCTATTTTTATCGATTTTTTCACGACACAAATCGTGTTTTCTTGAAAAAACGCTTTGTTTTTAACACCTTTGAAATATAAAGAAAAAGTATTTAAATACAGGGTTGTTCAAAGCCTCGTGGGTTTTTGAAAGAAGGTCTACGAGGTTTACACCCTGAGTTTTGAAGAGATGAAATTGGGAGGGTTGTTGCGGATTATTTCGGGGTTAATGGAGCAGCTTCGCTACTCGTTATTACGGGTTATAAAGATATGGGCTCAAAAATCTAACGATTTTTTCGGAGTGTTTGCATCAGGTACGATTGTTTAAACCCCGTAATAACCAAAAAACCAGCGCAGCGATGTTCACCAACCCCGTAAAAACCAAAGAACTACTATAAATAAACAGCAGGCGCTAGCCCCGTCCAGTTAAAACCCCAAAAAACCAGCGCAGCGCCGTTTTCAAGCCCCGTAATAACCAGTTCGACAGCGCAACGATGTTCACCAACCCCGTAAAAACCAAAGAACTAC
>CBDUIU010000204.1:0-6934 GCA_965367335.1 uncultured Saprospiraceae bacterium | reverse complement strand
GTGGTGAGGCGATAGGGGGTGTTTTTTGGGTTTTTTCGAGCTAAAGCTCGGGGGAGCTTACCCTGATGAATCAGGGGGAACGAGGGTGGAGATGACGCGCTCGGCGGAAGCTAATGCTCCTTCCATGCCTGGTTCGGCAAATGAGGTGTGCGCCCCGGCAAAAAATACCCGGTTGGTACGTTCGGACATTCTGGGAATGAAGCGTAGGACTTGCCCGGTTTGAAATTCGGCATAGGCGCCCCGGCTGAACTCGTGATTGCCCCATGAAAAAGAGTCTTCTACTTTTACACTGTTCTTTGTGCTGGGACGAATGCGATGTAGCACCTTTGTAATTTCCTGGGCTAAGCCGGCTTTGCTATATTGATCCGCTACTTTAGCACCGGTTCCATTGATAAGTACTTTTAGAAAAATTTCATCCGCATCCAGCGGGGTAACCGGTACAACCTGTTCGATCGGGCTGTCAGTCCACATAGCCACCGGTAAGCCATCTTGTTCCCAAAATTTATGCTTCACACTGAGGATCGCCATAGTGACTTTGGTGTAATCCAGGTATTTGATGGCAGCTTCTTGCCGGTTATTTAAATTGGCCTGTATGTTCATTTCATGTAGGATAGAAAAAGGGAGGGTACAGATTAATTTCTCAGCGCTATAGCTGCTCCCATCAGCACACTGCACTTTGACAGATCGTACTTCATCAGAGATCGAAGTAGCTTTTTTATTGAACAATACTTCCTTACTTAAGATCTTTGCCATCGCTTCGGGTAAGCGACTACTTCCATCTTTGATGTTGAACCTTTTGTTATTTTCAGCTAATTTCTGGTAGCCCAATGACCTGAATACTTGCAAGGTCGAGACTCTCCCCAGGTCATTATAATCAGCAGCAACATTGGCCAGCCGGATGGCTTCCGGACCATAGCCTTTTTTTTCGAGAAACTGCCGATAAGAGTAATCAAGGGTGTGGATATATGGTTGGTGCCAGTCAGAGATGTCTTTTACTGGTAGAGGTTCTTTGGTAAACGGAGCAGCTGCTAATTGGTAAGGTGAAAAAGCTTTGAGCTCATCGCTAAGCGGGTTGATCGAATCGCTTGACCATTGACGATTACTGACATTTTTTCCATGGTAATGAATCATCCATTCTTGCGGATCAGCCAGTGCATCAACCAATGGAACCTTGAGGGCATTAGCTAAATTGATGACCCTTTTATAGTCCTCATTTATGGTTGCGCCACCCCATTCAAGGGGTACGGAAAATTGGTCGTTTGTGTACAAGCGACCACCGACACGATCGCTTCCTTCCAGGATTTGATAGTCGATTCCTCGTTTTTCTAACAATAAAGCTGCGTAAAGGCCGGAAAGTCCAGCCCCGAGAATAAGGACTTCGGTATGTTTTTTCTGATTGGACCGGCAGGCACTGGCACCCAGGCTAAGACCTACCGCAGTGGCAGCGGTTTTTTTTAGGAATGATCTTCTTTTCATGACGGCAAGGTAGTAAAAATCCGCTTTCCTCTTGAAGTGAGCGGATACCCTTTTACATCACTTTGGGTAGCCATTTTGTTAATATGGTTTCAGGGAAATCCATCTTTCCATTGGACTTCAACACTTTCTACATCACTGTATTTATCCGAAGTTGCCGAGCCGGATTTTTACGATGGTATTTACTTCCATTTTCGGAGGGTAATTTCAACCTGACTAATCTGATGGGCCAGGTCATTGATCAAATCGCCACAAAGGGAGATTAAGGAGGGTAATGCCGGAATAAGAATAAAGATGAAAAAGGAAGCCAGCATAATAGCGAAGAAAGATTGTGAAAGCAGTGACTTTTTCATGATTAAGGGGTTTTTTGAGTAAAACTGGGTTATCAAGAGATCATAAGGTACACTAAACAATAAGATGAACTGACGATACAAAGTTGGCGGTTAATGACCTGAATGTTCTTCACTTTTCTTACAAATAGCTGGATTAATTCTTCTAAAAGAAAGAATTAATAGGACTTATTTTGCATAATATACGAATAATAAGTGCTAAGTGGTTTATAAGTAGCTATTTAATTTTGAATAGAAGAAGTAGGCTTTATTGCTGACCAGAACCGATAAATTACTTGAGCAGCGGTCTGATGCTGCTACCGCTCCATTGAGCTACCTCAGATTAACAAGGCTAGAGCCTGGGCATGGAGGCTAAAGAAATGTAAAGAAAGTCTTACCTTGTTGCCCGAAAGTTTAAAATCAGTTATTTAATGTTAAAGCAATTATCCAGACTATCTCTTTTTCTGCTTTTTTGTGCTTGTTCAGGGGCTGTTTCTGAACCTCCTTTTCCTATTTTCCTACAAGAATATCCTTATCAATGTGGGCCTGTCTGTTTGAAAATGATCATGAATCATTACGGAGAAAATATTGATTTACAAACGCTGGAGACTTGCTCTAAAATGGATACCCTGGAAGGTACCTCATTATTGGGGTTAACAGAATGTGCGGAAACTTTAGGGTATAAAAGTAAAGGGGTAAAAGTTTCTTTTGAAGCATTAGTAACAGAAGTGCCGCTGCCAACAATTGCACACTGGGATAAAAATCACTTTGTAGTAGTCTATAAGGTCACCCCTGCTAAAGTTTGGGTAGCTGATCCGGCGTTGGGAAAAATGGAATATGATCCAGCTGAATTTTGTACGCACTGGCATCGGTTTAATACGGATGGTGTTGACCAAGGCGTACTTTTATTGTTAGAAAAAACAGGAGATGAAGAACAATGACATATTGCGTAGAATTCGCTATACCTTTGATTTTAGCGATGACAAGATGATCGCCATCTTTGCTAAGGCAGATGAAATAGTAACGCGGGCACAAGTTAGTGATTGGTTGAAAAAGGAAGATGATCCGGATTTTCGTAGCCTACACGATAAACATTTAGCTATTTTCCTCAACGGTCTGATCAATGACCAACGGGGTAAGCGGGAAGGTCCTCAGCCTAAGCCAGAAAAGACCCTGAGCAATAACCTGATCCTGAGAAAGTTGAAAATCGCCTTAAACCTTAAGGATCACGATATTTTAAATATGCTGGGGCTGGCTGGTTTACGACTCAGCAAACACGAGTTAAGCGCATTTTTTAGAAACCCCGAACAACGTCAATACCGGGAGTGTAAAGATCAGGTCCTCCGCAATTTTTTACACGGCATGCAGATTCGCTACCGGGAGCACAATGAAGAATAATACATTTAGATCGATACGATGGATTATAATGATATAAAAATAGAAACCGAAAGGTTAATCCTCCGGGAATTTTCTGTTGCCGATACATCTGATGTTTTAGCGTTCGGGGCCGACCCTCAGGTGAATAAATACACCGGTGACCAGCAGATAAGTACACTGGAAGAAGCCAGGTCTATCATTAGAGATGTCAACCATAAAGATTATCAAACCTATGGCTATGGCCGCTGGGCCTTGATCTATAAACCGGACAATAAGTTGATTGGGTTTGTAGGTTTAAAATATTTACCGGAAATGGAAGTGACGGATATTGGATTTAGGATGTTACCGGATTATTGGGGCAAAGGGATTGCAACGGAGGCCGCTAAAGAGGTAATCCGTTATGGTTTTGAAAAGCTGGGTTTGGAAAGAATTATTGGAATTGCTTTGCCAGAAAATATCGCCTCCTGTAAAGTGCTGGAGAAAATTGGTCTGACCTTTTTCAAAGTCGACCAGTACGAAGATGATGGTGGGAACTACCGATGGTATGAGATAACAAAAAGTGATCAACATCGCATACTTTGATATTTTTAATAAAAGCTAGAAAACTGTTCTGCAACTTGTCATTAAAACGCTATTTACCTCCATACCTTTTCCCGAACTTGTGCGTTCAATTGCATTATTATAGATACAATAACGAATCATCATCATGAAAGAACAATTGCGAATTTTTGGATTAGTTAGTCTTTTGCTGTTTAGTTTTTCCACCTGTAATAGCACTAAAAAAACGCCTGACCCAAGTGGAGGAGAAAAAGTTGAACTGCCAGGGCAGCTCTATGTCTGGTTAAAAGAAACGGCGAAGGTTGAAAAAATAGAGATAGCATTTGCTGATTTTGAGCTGAAAAGCAAAGGCCCGGCAAGTCGAACCGAAAAGAAGTACCTTTTTCACTTTGCCAAAGACCGCATTAGTTCCGCGGATTTGATTAAAAAACTGGAAGCACACCGTGGAGTAGAAAAAGCCCAAATTGTGATGATGAAAAAGTCATAGCACCTGCAATAAAGCTATTTAGTGTTTTTTTAATATCCTTCGAACCTGGATTAATTTAACGTAAAATGAAGAAATTTATCTATTCTGTGATCCTCAGTTTATTATGCTCAACTGTTGGATTTTCACAGACTATTACTACAAAAACAGAAAACGTCAAAGTACAGCAGACTTATGCTAAATTTATTGGTAAGACGCCACCACTTCGTGACCTGGTTCCCAGAGCTGCCACTAGTGAAGAACGTCGGATCCAAAATAAAAGCCGGCGAGCGCCACGAAATTTTATCGGACGCGGCAGACCTTATGACGTCGATCCCAATGCGCTTCCTCAAGGAAAAGATAAAATCCGGCAAACCACGAAAAAAAATGCGGGCTTTGAAGTGGAACCAATCATTAATCGACAGGGACTGACTAATGGCACTGCACCTCATGATCCAAGTGGAGACATCGGTGAAAATTATTATCTGCAAATCATCAATGCGACCAATTTTCAAATTTTTAATAAAGATGGTACTATAGCTTCCAACCCCATTGCAGCCAATACCTTGTGGAGTACCCTGGGGTTTTCTTCGGCAGGGGACCCGATCGTGCTTTATGATCAGGAAGCGAAGCGATGGATTATAACCGAGTTTCCTTCCGGGAATCAATTGTTATTTGCTGTTTCGGAAACGGGTGATCCTTTTGGCAGTTGGTTGGCTTATAATTTCGCTACACCCATTTTTCCTGATTATCCGAAGTACGGAGTTTGGAATAATTCCTATTATGTAACTACAAATGAAAGTGGCTCCAGTGCCTTGACAACTTACTTCATTAACCGGGAAGAAATGCTAAATGGCGCAGCCAATGTATCCATGCAACGATTGGAGCTTCCAGGTTTTCCTAACGGTCCAGGTTTCTATGCGCCAGCACCAGTGGATTGGTCAGGGCAAAATGCTCCCGCCTCTTCGACCAACCCCATGATCGTTAGTATGAGTGATGATGCCTGGGGGGGATCGGCTCAGGATCAGATCAATATATATTCGGTAGAAGTGGATTGGGGTAACCCTTCTAACACCTCAGTTACTACTACAAATGTGATTACAACACCGTTCGATTCTGACCCTTGCTCAGGAGGAGGGTTTGGCTTTGGTTGTGTTCCACAACGTGGAGGCAATTCAGTCGATGCTTTACCTTTTACGGTAATGAATCAAGTTCATTATTATAATTTCGGACCCTATGAATCTATTGTCTTGAATTTTGTGGTAGATGCAACTGCGGGTAATAATATCGCGGGTATTCGCTGGATGGAGCTTCGTAAATCAGGAACAGCAGATTGGACGGTGTACCAGGAAGGAACCTATGCGCCGGATGATGGCCTGCATCGTTATGCCGCTGCCACTGCCATTGATGCTTCCGGGACTATTGGAATGGCGTACGCCGTGTCGAGCGAGAATGATTATATCGGCTTACGTTTTACTGGCAGAAAAGCTTCTGATCCACTTGGGCAAATGACAGTAGATGAATATGAGCTCATCGCAGGTACAGGGGTGGACAATCGGGACCGATATGGAGATTATGCGCAAATGTCAGTGGATCCAATCGATGGAAAAACATTCTGGTTTACCGGAGAGTATGCGACTAATCGGGGAATGGCCACGCGGATTGTGGCTTTTGAAATAGGAAAAGATACGACGGATATCGGCCCTTCAGCTTTATTGACACCACAAAACAGTAGTAGTCTGGGAGCAACAGAGATGGTTCAGATCCAGGTAAAAAACTTTGGTTTGGATACGCCGGATGTTTTTCAGGTCGGATATATTTTTGAGAATGGAACAGCGGTTATTGAATCCGTTAATTCAGGGTTATTGCCCGATAGTATTTATACCCATAGCTTTGCCGTGCCGGTAGATATGTCCATCATTGGTGATTATAATTTTCGGATATTTACTGGACTGACAGGGGATATGGCTCCTTTTAATGATACGGTTCAATTCATTCGAACTAAATTACCGGCCTACGATGCGGCCATTACCGGGATCAGCGGATTTGACCCGTTAAACTGTGGTGACTCACTCACGGCACTCGTCACCCTGACCAATTTTTCTGACCTACCCCTCACCTCGGTAGAAATCAACGTAGAGATGAATAGTAGTGCTTATACCTCCATTGGCTGGACGGGAGATCTTGGCTTGGGGCAATCTGCTACCATTGATGTTCTACTCGTTGGTGTTACCAATGGAGTCAACAATGTTCGTGCAAATACTTCCATGCCAAATGGCCAGGCTGATCAGGTAATGACCAATGATGCCAGTGACCTGGACTTTGATGTGATCCTCAATGGAGATGACTTTACCCTTTCCTTGACTACTGATAACTTTGCCAGCGAAACGTCCTGGGAACTCCTGGATGAACGTAATGTTGTACTTGCTCAGGGAGGACCATACGCCGGACAAAATTCGACGACTATTACAGAGAAGTTCTGTTTAGATCCCGAAGGATGTTATGTGTTTGTCTTATCGGATGCATATGGAGATGGTCTCTTCTCAGGAGGGTACACTATTAGTAATAGTAATGGAGAGGTAGTGGTGATCGGTAATACCCAATTTGGTTATGAAGATCGCCAGGAGTTCTGTGGGGATCAGGGCTGTTTGTTAGAAGTGGATATTGATATTGCTTCGGCTTCGGCTATGCAAAACAATGGCGCTATTATGATCACCTTGAATAATGCTGGCTC
>CBDUIU010000203.1:0-6945 GCA_965367335.1 uncultured Saprospiraceae bacterium | reverse complement strand
ATTATCGAGATCGAGGGTGAGCAACTGTTTGAGGGGCTTGATTTGTAAACTGAGTAGAAGAGGAAGCTGGTCTCAGCGAGCCAGGAAAAATTCCTCCTCAATCTAAAACCAAAGCCCAAAAGAACAGGTATTTTCTGCAAAAACTCAACAATTCAACGTATTTTTGCGGCTGTTTACACCGGAACACCCGGTGATTTTCTAATGTTCAGAAAATTACACAAACATGGATATTTTCGAGCGTATTAAAAACAACCCTGGCCCATTAGGCCAGTGGGCAGAAGTAGCGGAGGGCTACTGGATCTTTCCAAAACTCGAAGGAGAACTCTCCAATCGAATGCGATTTAATGGCAGAGAAGTAATCTGCTGGAGTATCAATAACTATCTTGGTTTAGGGAACCACCCTGAAGTCCGTAAGATCGATGCGGATGCGGCCAAGCAGTATGGTTTGGCGTATCCAATGGGTTCCCGGATGATGTCCGGAAACACGGAGATGCACCACCAATTGGAAGAGCAACTAGCCGAGTTCGTTCAAAAAGAATCGGCAGTATTGGTCAACTTTGGTTATCAGGGAATCATGTCTGCGATCAATTCTTTGGTTTCCCGTCATGATGTGATCGTTTTTGATTCAGAATGTCATGCCTGTATTATTGATGGCGTATGGATGAGCCCGAGTCGCCGGTTTTCTTTTGAGCATAATAATATGGAGAGTTTGGAGAAAAACCTGCTCCGTGCTCAGAAAACCGTAGAACGCACCGGTGGTGGGATCATGGTGATTACCGAAGGTGTTTACGGGATGCGTGGTGATCAAGGCAAACTCAAAGAGATCGTTGAACTGAAAAAGAAATATGATTTCCGCCTTATGGTGGATGATGCACACGGTTTTGGAACCCTCGGTACTACCGGTGCCGGGGCAGGAGAAGAACAAGGTTGCCAGGATGAAATTGATGTGTACTTCGCGACCTTCGCCAAGTCTATGGCTTCGATCGGTGCTTTCTTAGCTGGTGATCCGGATATCATGCGTTTCCTGCGCTATAATATGCGCTCTCAGGTCTACGCCAAATCACTGCCCATGCCGTTTGTTGTTTCTGCAATGAAGCGTTTGGAAATGCTGAAGACGATGCCTGAGCTGAAAAATAAACTCTGGGAGAATGTAAATGCCCTTCAATCGGGACTCAAAGAACGCGGCTACGATATTGGCGGCACCAACTCTTGTGTAACTCCTGTTTACATGCACGGTTCCGTTGAAGAAGCTATGGCAATGGTACATGACTTACGTGAAAATCACGGCATCTTCTGTTCCATCGTTGTATATCCGGTCATTCCAAAAGGCATGATCATCTTGCGGTTGATTCCAACAGCTTCACATACCATGGAAGACATCAAGGAAACCCTGGATGCATTTGATGCTGTTCGTACGAAATTGACGGATGGCGAGTATCGTCAGGCGGATGTGAATACCCTGGAGACGAATGTTTAATGAGGTAGGTCGCTTGGGGTAAAGCTTTTGGACGTGAGATCGCTCGCTGCGCATTGCTGAGGGATCGTCTGCACTACGCTTACGCTTCGTTTGACTGAGGGACTGGTGCTACCGTGGCCTAGTGATTTGTACTTTTTTCTTTAGCTACCTCAGTATACTATTTTGTGTAGATACTGTTAATTTGACGCAGGGAATTGTTGCCAAAGAAAAAAGGATTAGCCAACAAGCCACGCTAGCTCCAGTCCCTCAGTCCACTAAGTCGCCAAAGGCGACCTAGTGGACGATCCCACAGCAAAGCGCAGCGAGCGGTCATACCGTCTCACAGCGCAACGCAGCAAGCGATCTCACCACCCCACTGCACAGCGGTCAATCATTCCACCAACTTAATCCTATCAAATCTATGCAATACTACATCTCCGGCATCCAACAAGTCGGCATCGGAAATCCTGATGTACAGGCTACCTTTAAGTGGTATAATCAAAACTTCGGAATGGACATTAAGATCTTCGAAGAAGCTGCTGAAGCTGGCCTAATGCTACCCTATACTGGTGGGCAACCCCGAAGCCGCCATGCTATCCTGGCAATCAATATGCAGGGTGGGGGAGGACTCGAGATCTGGCAATACACATCCCGCGAACCTCAGCTGGCAGCTTTTGAGATTCAACTGGGAGACACCGGAATTTACATCGCCAAATACAAAAGTAAAGATGTAGCAGCTACCCACGCCTTTTTTAAAACAAAAAAATTACAACCTGGGCCTGTTTCCAGACGTAAGGACGGAGTTGATCATTTTTATATTAAAGACCTACATGGTAATTGGTGTGAAGTGGTTGGAAGTAACAATTGGTTTACAAAAAACAATCAACTCACTGGTGGCATTTACGGAGCAAGTATCGGGGTGACAGATATGGATAAAGCCATGTCTTTTTATGGAGAAATCCTGGGTTATGATCAAGTGCTGTATGATGAAACGGGCAACTTTGATGATTTAACGGTTTTGCCTTCCGGTGAAAAAAAATATCGCCGGGTATTGTTGACACATAGTGCACCACGAGTCGGTGCTTTTAGTCGGTTGCTGGGCACTAGTGAAATAGAATTATTCCAGGCTTTAGACCGGCCACCTCGCGCCATTTTCGAAAATAGAATGTGGGGTGATTTGGGATATATACATCTTTGTTTTGATATTCGCAATATGGATGCTCTCCGGGATCATTGTGAGCAATGGGGTGCCCCTTTCACCATAGATAGCTCCAACAGTTTTGACATGGGCGAGGCCGCCGGACACTTTTCCTATATTGAAGATCCTGACGGTACACTAATCGAGTTTGTAGAAACCCATAAGGTACCCGTATTGAAAAAAATTAATTGGTACATGAATTTAAAAGATCGGAACCCCAAAAAGCCATTACCAAATTGGATGGTAAAAGCGCTGGGATTTAACCGGGTGAAATTCTAACGTTGCGTTGCCTTGAGGCGACGTATATCCTAAACAAAATCCCTCCGTCACGTTGCCTTCAGGCGATGAAGCTGTTTAATTAAAAACACCTTCTTACTTCCCCTCAACCTATAATTTAAACCTTACTACCCAGACCTCTTAACTTTTTGGCAGCCATTTCCGCGGTAATATCCCGTTGCGGATTGCCAAACATCTCATAGCCGACCATAAACTTTTTAACGGTAGCAGAACGCAATAGAGGCGGATAAAAAGCCATGTGAAACTGCCATTCAGGATGGGCTTTACCATCAGTGGGAGCTTGATGAATGCCAGCAGAATAAGGGAAGGACGTATCAAATACCCGATCAAAACGCTGCGTTAGATCTTTCAATATTTTAGCATAGGCCTTCTTTTCGACTTTCGTCATTTGGCCAATATGTTGGAAATGTCTGGTCGGGATAATCATCGCTTCATAGGGCCATACTGCCCAGAAAGGTACCAAGGCAACAAAGTGCTTGTTTTTACAAATGATACGTTCTTTGGCAGCTAGTTCTTGTTTCAGGTAATCCTGCAGCAGGCTTTGTTGGTTCGCCTTCCAGTATTTTTTTTGTTGCTTGGACTTTTTGACGACTTCCTGTGGAACAGAACTTTGTGCCCAGATCTGGCCATGAGGATGTGGATTACTACAACCCATGGTTGCCCCTTTATTTTCAAAAATTTGAACGTGATTGATAAAGGACTTACTTCCTAATTCCAAATATTCATTTTGCCATAAGTCTACCACTTTTTCTATCGCCGCCACGTCCATATCGGGCAAAGTCAGCGAATGATCCGGAGAAAAACAAAGTACCCGGCAAATTCCCTTTTCCCCTTTCGCCTTTAACAATCCTTCCTGGTAAGTTGTCTGAGAAGTATCAGGGAGGATTGCTCCGAAATCATTAGTAAAGGCATAAGTGTTTTTATATTCGGGCGTAAGTACACCATTAGCTCTTACATTTCCAGCGCACAAATAACACTTTGGATCATAGGCCGGACGTTTATTGTTTTGCAATTGTTCAACTTTGCCTTGCCAAGGCCTTTTGGTCCGATGTGGCGAAACGAGTATCCACTCTCCAGTTAGGATATTAAATCTTCGATGCGGATCTTCTGAAAAATTTAAAGGCATATCTTTGGTTTTTAAGCGATTAATTTTGCACCATTTTCAATAGATACAGAATAAGGAGTTAAGTCAATTCCAAACTGATCCCGATATTGCTTGGAGGCCAATTCTATGAAGTGGTTCACTTGTTTTTTGTCAATGATATTAAGGGTACAACCACCAAAACCACCCCCCATCATCCGACTACCTAAGATATAATCTTTATCTATTGTCAACTGTACCAAAAAATCCAACTCAGAACAACTGACTTCATAATCGTTTTGCAAACTAAAATGTGATTGATAGATCAATTCTCCTAATTTTTTAATGTTACCTCTTTTTAGCGCATCTGAAGCTGCTAACACCCGGTTGTTTTCCGTAACGACATGATGGCAGCGGCGAAAAATAACTTCGGGCATTGCGAAAGTTTGGTCATCCTCCGACTGATAATTACCTTGTAACATTTCCATAGAAACATCACGAAGATTGTTAACCGTAGGAAATTTCTTTTGAATTATTTCTACCCCGGTTTCACATTCTTCTCTGCGGGTATTATAGGCAGAGGAGGCTAAGCTGTGAGAAACCTTCGTGTTCAACAATAGCAACTCATAATTCCCTAAATCAAAAGGAAAATATTCAAACTCCAGGGAGCGACAATCCAATTGCATGACATGATTTTTTTTACCCATCATACTTGCAAATTGGTCCATGATCCCACATTTGATCCCAACAAAATTATGCTCTGCCATTTGGCTGGCTTTAATTAATTGCCACTGATTAAAACCCAAGTGGAACAATTCATTAAGCCCATAAGCTAAGCTACATTCCAAGGCTGCAGAAGAACTCATCCCTCCTCCTATGGGTACATCAGCTTCAAACGCTGCATCAAATCCTGACAGATTTGCACCTAGTTTTTGGAGTTCACTAACGACTCCTTTGATGTAATTTTGCCATCCACTTTGAATAGGTTTAAAATCATTTAAATCAAATGAAAAATTTTCATTCAGGTTGGTTGCAGTGATATTAACGGTATGCGCACTTTCATTTTTTGATATATTGAAAATACATTTTTTATCAATTGCTGCAGGTAAAACATAACCATCATTATAATCAGTATGTTCTCCAATGATGTTAATGCGGCCTGGGGACTGAGCGACAACAGTTTCTTTATTCATGATTTCCTGATTAAGTGTGGGTATTGAGTCCTCTGGCAAGTTGTTCCCATTTCCAGGAAGAAGCCGTCATCTCATCCAGATTATATTTTGCCGTCCAACCCAATTCCTGATTTGCCAGATCTGTAGAAGCATACATTTGTTCCACATCGCCTGCTCGTCTATCAACAATTTGGTAAGGCAGTTTTTTGCCACTGGCTTTTTCAAAAGATTGAATCACTTCCAGGACTGAACTACCTTTGCCGGTTCCAAGGTTGAAGATTTCAAAATTGGATTTTTGCGACTGGGCGAGTAAACGTTGAACGGTTTTTACATGGGCCTCTGCCAAATCCACTACGTGAATATAATCCCGTACAGCAGTCCCGTCGGGGGTATTATAGTCATTTCCAAAAACCAATAATTCCTTTCTTAATCCCGCGGCAGTTTGTGTGATAAAAGGCATTAAGTTATTGGGGATTCCGCTGGGCAATTCTCCAATTTTCCCCGATGCATGGGCACCAATCGGATTAAAGTATCTCAGAGAGATAGCATTAAAATCAGGGTGTGCTGAAGC
Organism: uncultured Saprospiraceae bacterium; assembly: GCA_965367335.1. Lineage (GTDB taxonomy): Bacteria > Bacteroidota > Bacteroidia > Chitinophagales > Saprospiraceae > CBDUIU01. Next base: position 1,170 of record CBDUIU010000203.1, on the reverse strand, counting down.
GGTATTCTGTAAAATATCTTCCCCGATCTTTTTCGTGTTTCCGTAAGGTGACAAAGCAGGCTTGGTTGGGTTTTGTTCTGTCAGGGGAAGACTATCGGGCTCGCCATACACGGTAGCTGAGGAAGAAAAAACCAGGTTTGGAATGTTATACTTTTGCATGGAAGCAATCAAATTGATAAGTGCAAAAAGATTGTTCCGATAATATAACACAGGTTTTTCGACTGATTCCTTTACCGCTTTTAATGCTGCAAAATGAATCACTGCATCTGCATCCGAATGTTGTTTAAAAAAGGTGTCGATATCCGCAGGAATACACATATCCACATTGTGAAACTCAGGTCGTTTCCCGGTAATCGCTTCTATCCCGTCCAAGGTTTCGATGGTGGAATTCACCAAGTTGTCAATTATGATTACGTGGAATGCTTGTTCGATTAAACTAACAACGGTGTGCGAACCAATGTAACCAATGCCTCCTGTAACAATTATTTTTTTCATAATGAGAAGATTGAATAATCAGCAAATTCTATTGGGAATAAAATACGTTCAACATCAGAGCTGCACGAAATATTGATACCTTTGAAAATTATTAATAAGCGTAATTTATACGCTTATTATTTGTAAGTGTAAAAAAAACGCTTATTTTTGGTAAATCAAAATATTTTTTAAAAAATATGCAGAAAAAAAAGAATACTCCTTTTTATAGTAATGCAGAAAAATTACTGGTTGCGGTAGATTGTATCATATTTGGATTTGATACCCAACGCTTAAAATTGTTATTGTTCAAGCGGAAAATAGCTCCTTTTAAGGATGAGTGGTCCTTAATTGGAAGTTTCGTAAAAGCGGATGAAAATGTGATGGACGCTGCTGCCAGGGTGCTGAAAGAATCTACTGGTTTGGAAGATGTTTTTATGGAGGAGTTGGGGTGCTATGGCGCAGCCGAAAGGGACCCTGCAGCAAGGGTGATTTCCATTGCACATTATTCCCTTATCCGGTTGAATGAGTCTAATGAAGCTTTAGATAACACCTACCACGCACAATGGTACGACTTGGATATGGTTCCGGATTTAATACTTGATCACAACGAAATGGTAGCTGATGCCCTGCAAAAATTAAGGAAAAAAGCACGCTATCAGCCGATCGGTTTTGAACTTTTACCAAAGAAATTTACTA
>CBDUIU010000202.1:0-6965 GCA_965367335.1 uncultured Saprospiraceae bacterium | reverse complement strand
AGCGGTGTTTTGACCGCCAGCTGTAGCAGGCCATTGATAAGTATAAGGGGTGGTACCTCCTGATCCGGCAATGGTCGCATCGCCATCAGGATTACCAAAACATTTAGCATCATTCGCGTCTACTTCATTCAGCGTTAATTGGGTGGGCGCGTCTACGGTTACACTGGCTGTATTTGTACAACCATTCGCATCAGTTACTAAGACCGTATATGTACCACTCGATAATCCATTTGCAGTAGCGGTACCTTGGTTGCGCGCATTGGTATCCCAGCGGAAAGTGTATGGCGTTGAACCACCACTTGCTGAAACAGCAGCGCTGCCATCAGCACTTGTATTACAAAGTGCATCTGTGTCAGAAGTAGTTAAAGAGATCTCTTCCGGATCATCAATACTAACTGAAGCAATGGTAGTACAGCCGTTAGCATCCGTAACGAGAACGGTATAACTTCCTGCACCCAGGCTATTAGCCGTTGCAGTAGATTGATTGTTAGCATTGGGGTCCCATAAGAAAGTATAGGGAGTGGTACCGCCGCCTGGGGTAACCGTAGCCGCTCCGTCAGTAGCAGCATTACAAAGGGCATCAGTGCCTGAGGTAACCGCAGTAAGTTCCGTAGGTTGGCCAACAGTCGCCGAGGCAACGGTCGTACAGCCATTGGCATCTGTAATCGTAACGGAAACAAGACCAGGCCCTAAATCGGTAGCATTATCTCCGTTGTTGGTACCTGCACTCCAATTATAAGTATATGGTGTTACACCACCATTCCCTGTTACGCTGGCAGAACCGGTATTGGTTCCATTACAAAGCGCAGCGATAGCAGATGCCTGGCTTGAGAGTACAGGGGGTTCATCAATAGTGAGGCTAACAACTTCTGTACAACCATTGGCATCGGTAATGGTTGGCGTATAGTTGCCTGCATTCAATCCAGTAGCTGTGGACGTAATTTGATTGTTGGCGGAGGCAGGCCATTGATAAGTGTAAGGTTGAGTACCACCACTTCCTGAGATGGTGCCTTGCCCCGTATTTTCTCCAAAACAAAGTACATCAGTAGTGTTATCCACCTGGGCTTCCAGATCACTGGGGTCATCAACTGTTACACTGGCCGTACTGGTGCAACCATTATTGTCAGTTACCAGGACGGTGTAAGTCCCCGCAGTTAAACTGTTAGCTGTTGCAGAAGTTTGGGCATTGGCTGCCGGATCCCAAAGGTAAGTATAAGGAGTAATTCCTCCGGAAGGAGAAACCGTTGCACTACCGTCGTTGCTGCCATCGCAGAGCGCATTGACGAAAGAAGTGACTAAAGTAACCTCTTCGGGTTGATCAATGGTAGCGCTGGTTTCTGTTGTGCAACCATTGGCATCTGTAATAACAACGGTATAAGTACCTTGAGAAAGGTTATTAGCTGTGGCGGTAGTTTGATTGCCAGCCCCTGCATCCCAAAGGTAGGTGTAAGGCGTAGTTCCTCCACCCGGGCTGGCCGTAGCACTACCGGTAGCGGAATTAAAACAGTTGGCATCATTTGCGGAGGCTGTTCCGGTAAGTTCATCAGGTTGGGTAATAGTAAAAGATTCTTCGACTGTACAGCCATTGGCATCCGTCACTAAGACAGTATAATTACCGGCAACCAAATCATTAGCAGTAGCCGTAGTACTACCACTGCCGGTCCAGTTATAGGTTAAAGGATCTGTTCCGTTACTGACGGTGACCGTAGCAGCACCCGTGTTCGCGTTAGCACATGTTGCGTGCGTAAGGTTAAAACTAGCCGTTAAAGCCAGGGGCTGATCAATGGTGACCGTTTCAGATTCCGAACAGCCATTAGCATCTGTAACGACTAAGGTAAAGGTTCCTGCCTGGAGGTTAGTTGCATCTGGCGTGGTTTGATTATTAGCGTTGGCAGACCACTGGTAAGTATACGGCGTGTTGCCACCCATTATAGTAGAGGTCGCCGATCCGGTATTACCAGCGTTACAAAGGGCATCTACACCTGTCAGTTGAATCTGTATTTCATCCGGCTCTTCGACGAGTACACTATCGATGGACGAACAAGAATTAGACGTGGTGACTGTAACAGTATACCATCCAGGTGCAAGGTTATCGATTGTTGGTGTATTACCTGGAACACTCCAGGAATAAGTATAGGGTGTGACTCCTCCTGAAGGGGTTACGGTTGCAGAGCCATCATTTGCGCCGTGACAGCTTAAGTCACTCTCCGCAAAAGTTAAATCGGGGTCCTCACGGTTTTCTAAAATAGTAATAGAATCGGTAAAACTACAAAAGACATCTCCGGTAGAAGAGGTCTGGGTAATTGTGAGCACATAAGTGCCCCCTGCTCTGACAGATATAATATCGTCAATAATAATATCAAACAATCCATCTTCCGTATACCAATCATAAGTGACATTAGAAGGGAAAGCATCAGCAGTTACAATAAGTCCACCTTGCGCCACTGTTTCACAATTTACTTCTCCCGGATCAAGGGCATCAATTGTAGCAAAAGGAGATAAAACCTCAATGGTAACGTATACAATCCGATCACAGCCATTAAGCGCATCTCCTTCCAGCACTACGGGGTAGTCAAATGTAGGTCCGCAGAATTCTTCTCCTTCTACAAAAATACAGTCTCCGATACAAATCGCTTCGGTCACCCATTCTTCTTGCGGGAACAAAGGATTTATGGTAATATTGAGAAAACTATCGCATCCAAAAGCGCCTTCTCCTGGAAGGGTCATATCAAAGCTAGATATTGGATCACAAAACTCGACTCCGCCTATCTCAACGCATTCCCCGGGGCACAGCTCTTCTACTATGATTTCATCTTCCGGCAGATAACAATCAACAGTCAGGGTAACGGTACTATCACAGCCTTGTACACTAGCACCCATTAGAACAATTTCGTGCTCTCCACAGGTATAAATTAATCCGTCTCCTGGATAAATATAACCGTAGGGAGGCGTTCTTTCACAATAAAAACCATCATCCTCTCCTTCCGGCTCAATCAATATAATTTCCAGAGGATCTGAAGTAATTGTAGTGGTAAGCGTAGGATCACATGGATCTTGATAGGTGACATCAACAGTGATAAATCCGCCGTTGTTTCCCCAGAGTACATCAATTGTCTCGCAATCCTGGTTAGTAATTGTCGCTCCTGAAGGAACAGACCAGTCAAATAAAATACCTCCTGTACCAGCGTCCACTTCATAAGTACCAGTGATGCCAGGACAGATTTCCAGCGGATCACCAAATGGAGGGTCTACTTTAGTAGGAAGATCTCCACCACCCGTCATTTCAATCTCACCAACAATATCAATCGTATAATCACAAACATCACCTGCACACCCGTCAATCATGATAAAATATTCCTCGCCGGGGTTTAGACCCGTAACCGTGAAATTGATAGGTCCTGTAGTACAGGAGCAAAATACAGCAAGCGCAGGATCGGAAAAGTTACAACTAGAGTAAACCCCTGCTTGAACACCAGAACTACGCACACAACCTGAATTATTAATCGAGATATCGAAGTTTGCATCAATAGGCGTAAATCGGTGCCAGGTTGCATTGTCAATTACATTACTTGGGCAACCAGGAAATGGATCCGGTGGGTCAGGGTTATCTGTTAGTCGCCCTCCATAATTGTTTACACAAAGCGGAATAGCATCGGCGCAATCTCCTCCTCCTGTATTACAGTTTTGGGCAGAAAGTTGAAAAAATGAGATGGTGCTCAAGAGTAGGATACTCAAGCGGGGGTACAAAAATTTCATCTTAATCAGGGAATTTGTAAATCAAAGATTGCATATTTTGATTTGGCGATTAAAAAATTGAAACGGTTGAGTCCAACAAAATGAACTCACAAACGGTGATATGTTGTGGGCTTTTCAGTATTTGGGGTGAAAGACGACTTAGGTGAAGGTAAAAGAGTACCTGTATTTTTAGTTGATTTGAAACGGTCAGTTTTGCGGCTAATGTGTGTGTTGTGACCGCCAATCAACCTGAATGCGGAGTGCAAAAAGGATTGGCTGAAACGGTCAATTGGTCAGTAGTTCATTAGTAAGTTTCCAGATTTATCATTTTAAAATTCTGGATTATGGGTAAAAATAGGAAATTTAACATAAAATTAGGTCAAAATGCACAATAAAATTATTTTATAGATAAATGGATGACCTGGTCGATGAAAACCGGGTTTACTTCCAACTTTCTTCTCTATCTAACTTATTCGAAACAAATTGGCGCTGTAAAATGGATCGGGTGTGTCGCACCGACTGTTTTTTCCTATATTTGCGGCTGAATTTTTTCAAAATAGGCTTAGGTAAGTTAATCAAGCTGCATTTTATGCCTTTTTCGATTTTTTTATCCTTATTTGCCTAAGTACCAATTAATTAAAAGCTTATCGCTAATGAGTGTTCTGATTTACATTCTAGTCTATTATATCTTGTTGAGTATCACCTTGAAACCCTTATTTGAAAAAGCTGGGGTGGAGGGTTCCAAAGCTTATATTCCAGGTGTGAACTTCGTCGAGTGGTGTAAGCTCATCGGACGTCCCGCCTGGTGGGCTGCTTTGTTATTGATACCTATTGTCAATATATTCATTTTAGCAGGAATGTGCGTTGACATGGTCCGTTCCTTTGGCCAATATGAATTTAAAGATTCAGCATTGGCTGTTATCTATGCGCCCATTATTTTCTATCAAATTGGAAAAGAAACCGGAGAAAAATATGTCGGACCAATTCTCGATCGGGAAAAAGATTATGCTCAAAAGCTTGCAGCTGCTGAGGCCGAAGGAGATAAACGTACCGTGGCTAAACTTCATCGCGAAAACCCTTACCAAAAATCCAGTATTCGGGAATGGGTAGAGGCCATCGTGTTTGCCGTCTTTGCTGCCGCGTTTATTCGGATGTTTTTGATAGAGGCTTATGTAATTCCTACCTCTTCGATGGAGGGTAGCTTATTGACGGGGGACTTTCTTTTCGTAAGTAAAGCTCATTATGGTATGCGGATGCCAATGACCGTATTACAACTTCCACTGGTCCATAATACGACACCATTGCTCGGTACAGAGTCCTATCTGAAAAAACCAAGCTTAAGTTATACGCGCTTGCCTAAGATCACCGAGATCAAACGTAACGATCCGATCGTTTTTAATTATCCGGAAGGAGATAGTGTTTTTGTAACTCCGTATCGCATCGTGAGTATTTATGATACCCGCAGATCTCCTACCTATGCAGCAATGGCTAAAGGACATGCATTACGCGTACGGCCTATTGATAAACGAGATCACTATATTAAGCGTTGTATTGGCATTGCCGGAGACAAAATTGAAGTGAAAGACCGACAGGTATACGTCAATGATCAACCTGCTCAAAATCCTGCACAGCTGCAGTTTGAATACATCGTTAATTTTGGTAGTAATGTACCTACGGATGAACAGTTGCTGGCACTGAACCTCAATGAGTTGGATGTGGCCAATGAGGAATTCAAAGGGAAAGCAATAAAAATCCTGCACCTGAGCGAATCTCAAAAGGAAGGACTCAAAGCTCTAAGTAGTGATGTTACATTTGAGCATTCTCCACGCACCAATCAAAATACTCCCGGCTATCTATTTCCTCATGATCCTAAAAATTACCCGGGTTGGACGGTGGATAATTATGGACCTGTGGTGATTCCCAAGGCCGGGGAAAGTGTTGTGCTGACACCTAATAATATCTCCATGTATCATCGGGTTATTGAGATTTATGAAGGGAATAAACTAGAGGTGAAAAATGGCCGGATCTTCATCAATGGAGAGCAGACTACTAATTACACCTTCAAACAAGACTATTACTGGGCTATGGGGGATAATCGTCATAATTCTGAGGATTCCCGTTACTGGGGTTTTGTACCAGAGGATCATATAGTTGGCAAACCATTATTCATCTGGTTCTCTACCAAAGGCGGTAATATTTTCAATGGAATTAACTGGGATCGGATTTTTACCTCGGCGAATAAAATGTAAATTTCGGTCAGGTTAAAAGATTCAAATAAGCGTCGTAGGTGATCTCATCTACGACGTTTGTTTTTTATTATTTGTATATAGATAATTCCTCTCCGTAATTCCCCTTTCTCTCAATATTTTCTATATTTGGTCTATTATTGATATGAAAATTGCTAGCGGTTACGGTAGCTGCATTTTTTGACCATCCAATACACCCCTATGTTTCAAGCAATCATCGATTTTTTCCGTAGGCTTTTTGGCGGTAAACCCAAGGAGCCTGTAAAACCACCAATCAAAAGCGATCCAGTCCTGGAGGATAAGTCCAAAGTAGAAGATACGGAAACGAGCGTTCCTCCAGCTACTCCAGACGATATGACAGATGCCTCAGAATTGCCGGTGGATACGGTGATTACGGTAACGGACGAAACCGAGCCGGTCATCATTTTGCCAGAGGAGGAGGAAACCAGCTCCGGTACTACCGGAACAGACACAAGTACGGAACAACCGGATACAACACCCACAGAAGTAGGAACCGATCAGCCCAAACATAACCCCCGCTATTTATGGTGTTTAGATAATGGCCATGGAAAACAAACCAAAGGGAAACGCTCACCGGTATTGGAAGATGGAAAACAGTTTTTTGAATATGAGTTTAACCGGGATATTGTAAAGCGGATTATTGCTGCTCTTGATGAAAAAGGAGTGAAATCCTTTAATGTAGTACCTGAGGTAGATACGGATAATTTTCTGGAAGGCAGGGTTCAACGCGCTAATAGTAAGAAATCTAATCTTCCTAAATTATTTGTTTCTGTACATGCCAATGCGGCTCCAGCCCCTGCCGGGAAATGGAGCGCACCGTCAATCAAAGGTATTGAAACCTGGTTTTTTCACGGCAGTAAGAAAGGCCAGAAACTCGCTTCGATTTTTCAGAAGCACCTGATCGAAAAAACCGGCTTTAAAAACCGTCATATCAAGTCACAGGCGTCGCGTCAGTTTTATGTC
>CBDUIU010000201.1:0-6970 GCA_965367335.1 uncultured Saprospiraceae bacterium | reverse complement strand
AGAACAAGTCTAATATAAAGGTATCACTTTGATCTTGGCTTCGCTGTTCAGCGTTTTACATATTTCGGCGGTATTGACCACCTACTTCATACAAAGCATTGGTGATCTGTCCTAATGAGCAATATTTGGTAGCAACCATCAGGTGATCAAATAAATTCTCATTGTTGATCGCGGCGGTCTGCAAGACTTTCAAGGCCTCTTTCGCCGAGGTTGCCTTGGCGTTATGCAAGCTTTTCAAAGTGTTAATCTGATTTTCCTTTTCTTCCTCGGTTGCCCGAATGACTTCATCTGGAATTACGGTAGGAGAGCCACCTTTAGATAGGAAGGTGTTCACCCCAATGATCGGAAATTCTCCGGTATGCTTCAGCGTTTCGTAATAAAGGCTTTCTTCCTGGATTTTACCCCGTTGGTACATGGTCTCCATGGCTCCCAGTACACCGCCACGCTCTGTGATGCGATCAAACTCGCTGAGTACGGCTTCCTCAACAAGCTCCGTAAGTTCTTCGATGATAAAAGCCCCTTGCAATGGATTCTCATTCTTAGCCAGCCCCAACTCATGGTTAATAATCATCTGAATGGCTACAGCCCGGCGGACGCTCTCTTCTGTGGGCGTAGTGATCGCTTCGTCGTAAGCATTGGTGTGGAGAGAGTTACAATTGTCGTAAATCGCGTATAGCGCCTGTAAGGTCGTTCGGATATCATTGAAAGAGATCTCCTGGGCGTGTAAAGAACGACCAGAAGTTTGGATGTGATATTTCAATTTTTGCGAACGTGGATTGGCTTTGTATTTCTCACGCATGGCTTTTGACCAGATGCGCCGTGCTACCCGTCCAATTACTGCATACTCCGGGTCCACTCCATTGGAAAAGAAGAAAGAAAGATTGGGAGCAAAATCATCAATGTTCATACCGCGGGAAAGGTAATATTCGACGAAAGTAAAACCATTAGACAGCGTGAACGCGAGTTGGGTTATCGGGTTCGCACCAGCTTCCGCAATGTGATAACCGGAAATAGATACAGAGTAAAAATTCCGCACTTGATGCTCAATAAAATAGGATTGAACATCTCCCATTAACTTTAGGGAAAACTCTGTCGAAAAAATGCAGGTATTTTGTGCCTGATCTTCTTTCAGGATATCTGCCTGAACAGTTCCTCTCACGGAAGAAAGCGCCTTGGCTTTTAAGTCAGCATAAATTTCTGGCTCCAGCACCTCATCTCCGGTAATACCTAACAATAAAAGTCCGAGTTTGTTATTGCCCTCTGGGATTTCACCATGATATTTTGGCCTGGTTAAACCTTTGTCATCGTACACCTCTTTTAACTTGGCTTCTACCAGGTGCTCCAGGCCATTTTCACGAATGTATTTTTCACACTGTTGATCGACAGCTGCATTCATAAAGAAGGCACAAATGGTTGCCGCAGGGCCATTGATCGTCATGGAGACAGAGGTTCGCGGATCAGATAAGTCAAAACCGGAATAGAGCTTTTTTGCATCATCCAAACAACAAATGCTAACACCTGAATTACCTACTTTGCCATAAATGTCAGGACGGTAGTCAGGGTCTTCACCGTAGAGCGTTACGGAATCAAAAGCAGTAGAGAGCCGGTTGGCGGGCATATCTAAGGATAGATAATGGAAACGACGATTGGTACGCTCCGGTCCACCTTCACCTGCAAACATTCGGGTAGGATCTTCCCCCTTGCGTTTGAAGGGAAATACACCAGCTGTAAACGGAAATTCTCCAGGGACATTTTCCTGTAAAGACCAGCGTAAAATTTCTCCCCAGTCTTTATATCGCGGTAAGACTACCCTGGGAATGCGGGAATGGGAAAGCGATTCAGTAAAGGTCGGAACATGGATTTCCCGATTTCTTACTTTGTAGACAAATTCATCTGCCGCATAGGCTGCCCGCTTTTCTTCCCAATGATCCAAAATGCGTTTACAGCGCCCATCCAGATCCAATTCTAAGTCCGCATAAGCTTTGCGTAAGCTATCTAAGGTGTTCTGCTGTGCTCCGTTAGCATTTTGTTTGTCCAGCAAATCAATAGCCTGCTGTAAACCAAAAAGTTGTCGGGCAATAGTTACTTGTGTATCTACCCAGCGATCATATTGTCGGTTGTTTTCTGAAATCTCTGACAAGTATCGGGTTCTTGCCGGTGGAATAATGTATATTTTTTCACTCATCCCTTCTGCTAACTCGGAACCCGAACGCAGATCAGTCCCCGTTTTTTCCGTAATTAAATCCATGATCTTCCGGTATAAAGTAGTCATACCCGGATCATTGAACTGAGAGGCAATCGTACCAAAGACAGGAAGGTCTTCCGTTGGGGTATCCCAGAGTTGGTGATTGCGCTGATACTGTTTTTTAACATCACGAAGGGCATCCTGAGCACCGCGTTTATCAAACTTATTGATCGCAATGATATCCGCAAAATCCAGCATGTCAATTTTTTCTAACTGCGTTGCGGCACCGTATTCAGGTGTCATCACGTAGAGTGAAACATCAGAATGATCAATGATCTCCGTATCTGACTGACCGATCCCAGAAGTTTCCAGAATAATCAGATCGTATTGAGCTGCTTTTAAAATATCAACGGCTGCTTGTACGTGTTTGGATAAAGCCAGGTTTGATTGGCGAGTCGCCAGGGAGCGCATGTAAACCCGACCACCTGCAATCGTTGGATTGATACTGTTCATCCGGATACGATCACCTAATAAGGCGCCGCCGGACTTCCGCTTGGAAGGATCAACGGAGATGATTGCGATAGATTTTTCCTCAAAGTCTAGTAAAAAACGGCGGATTAACTCATCCACTAAGCTAGATTTTCCTGCACCACCAGTACCCGTGATTCCCAAGACCGGGATAGTCTTTTTAGCTATATCTTTTTGTAGCTGAACAAGCCAGGCTTTATTTTCCTCAGGAAAATTTTCCACTGCTGAGATCAAACGAGCAATGGCGCTGGGTTCCTGTGTACTAATTTTTTTGAGTTCACCATTAAGGGTAACACCAACCGGGAAATCACATTGCTTTAATACATCATTGATCATGCCTTGTAGTCCCATGCTTCGACCATCATCCGGAGAATATATCCGGGTAATCCCATAGTCTTGAAGGTCTTCGATTTCAGAAGGGAGAATTGTGCCACCACCACCACCAAAGATTTTGATATGGGAAGCATTTTGCTCTTTGAGCAGATCATACATGTATTTAAAAAACTCGTTGTGTCCGCCCTGATAAGAGGTGATTGCGATTCCCTGAACATCTTCCTGTACTGCTGTATTGACAATATCCTGAACAGAGCGGTTGTGACCAAGATGAATAATTTCGGCACCAGAACTCTGCATGATTCGACGCATAATATTAATAGCGGCATCATGTCCGTCAAAAAGAGAAGCAGCCGTGACGATTCTTACTTTATTTTTAGGCTGGTAGGGTGCGATTTTTTCCATAATATGGTCGGCGTGGTTTGGATTTGGTTAGGCTAAATTTGCAGCAAAATTACGAAAAATTTGCTTGATGAAGGAGTGAGCAGATAAATCATTCGGTCTGGTAAAGTCAATGATTTGGGTCATCTACTTCCGCCCCTAAGGTGTTGGAACATCCGCCCCCAGAACCTCCAGGAATTCGCTCAACACCATGGCAGTTGCTCCCCAAACGACTTTGCCTTGTACATCAAAGTAAGGGACTTTTTTAAGGCTTATATTATTCGCAATACGGATATCCTTCGTTCGTTGATTTTTTGGGTCAGTAAAATCATTCAGCGGCACCTCTAAAATACCCGCCACCTCGGAAGGTTGTGGAACCCATTGGGGTTTTTCCATAACCACACCGACAAAAGGATATACCATGAAATTGCTTACCGGAATGTATAGCTCTGTTAGCTGCCCCAAAATCTGTACATTTTTTGCCGGGAGGCCTACTTCTTCTTCTGCCTCTCTCAGCGCAGTACCTGCCAGACTTCTATCTTCTTTCTCTTGTTTGCCACCAGGAAAGCTAATTTGGCCTTTATGTTTATCTCTGAGATCGTGTCCGGCACGTTGAATCAGGAGCGTGTACCAATGATCTTGAACAGGAAACAAGGTCAGCAACACACAAGCAACCCGGACGTTTTCTGGCGGGGTAGGGACATGCCGCCGGATACCATGTGCCATTTTATATTGGGCTTCAATGCCAGGCAGTTCGGAAGACAACTTGTGTTTGATTTGTTCTAAAAACGTCATATAGTAGTTGGATTTAAATAGTATAACAAGTGCTGACGGTTGGAGTTTAGAAGACCTGATAAAGTAAGGTTAATTTGTTGACGGCAGGTTTGAAATTGAGGTATGGGTTATGGAAAAAGCCCTTTTCAGTCAATTGCTGAAAAGGGCTTTTTCTGAGAAAATAGAAAATCTATCGTTAAAGGTTTTTATTTGATTCTTTTAAGTATTTCTCCAGCGCCATGGTCATTGATGGTGTTTCAGGAGAAGGAGCACTAATGTTAGGAAACAAGCCTCTATCTAGAACAGCCTGTTTGGTGGAGGTCCCAAAGATGGCAAAACGTGTATCATTTTGCTTGAAAGTCGGAAAATTTTCGTAGAGCGACTCAATTCCTAAGGGGCTAAAAAACACCAGGATATCATAGGTTACATCACTAAGGTCAGACAAGTCACTAGCTACTGTACGATACATGAGGGCATCTTGCCAGTCAAATTCATTTTCATCTAAAAACTTAGTGACTTGTTTGCTACCGAGGTTAGACATTGGCAGGAGGAATTTCTCCTTAGCCCGGTGTTTCATCAACGCAGGTTTAAGGTCCATGATGGTTCTTTTTCCAACAGCGACCTTGCGTTTGCGGTAGACAATAAACTTTTGCAGGTAATTGGCAATGGCTTCAGAAAGGCAGAAGTAGCGCGTCTCTTGTGACATTTTTACCCGAGATTCTTCACATATACGGAAGAAATGGTCAATGGAGTTTTTACTGGTAAAAATGACGGAAGAATATTCTTCCGGGTGGACACGCTGTTTGCGATATTCTTTAGCGGTTACTCCTTCTACATGTATAAAGGGCCGCCAGTCTATCTGTAGACCGTATTTTTCCTCTAATTCGTAATACGGTGATCTTTCTGGCTTTGGTTGAGAGACCAATATGGTCCTTACCGGCTTATATTTATCTTTATACTGTCCTGACACGGATTGGCTATTTGTTGACATTCAAACTGATTTAGTTGTGCTCGGAAGTAGGAAAAGAACTGGGCCCACAGCGGGATATTAGTTTTCTCCTATGCCCGTAAAAAGCGCTTATCTTATTGAACACCTGAACTGTTCATCAACACCTTAATTAAAATAGCGATAGGTGCTATTTCGATGGTGCAAAGGTACATAAAAAAATGAAATTTACTCAATGCAATAAACTTACTTGCAATAAAAAGGCTTCTAAAAAAGCGAAACAGGTAGAACAAACCGATAACGATAAATGCCCCGTAGAAAGCGATTTGACTAATGGTAGTCGTAGAAAAGGCAGTAAGTACATTAAAGGGAACTAAGACTATGCCGAGAATAATACTAAACACAACGATAGTGAAAGTATACTGTTCTATTTCTTTATTGATTTGAAAGATGGCAGAGAGAAAAGAGAGGAGTAAATGTTTGATAATAAAGAAAGCCGCTATCCCAAAAATACATTTTAATAAGAAACTACCATAGCCACTTCGGACAAAGCCGAAATGGGTACTGGCCAAATAAATGAAGATACCGGCATTGATAAAAAAGAAGGCATATAGTATGATATAAGGGAAAGTAATTCGGCCATTGTTTTCTCTTTGTAACAATTTCAGCATGTTATCATTGGTAAAAGCGCGGTAAGATTTTGCAATGAAAGGCTGAAATAAAATAAAGACCAGGGTTCCGGTAAATAATAGCCCTAAGATCGTCCAGAATAAAAAAGTTTGTTGTTGGCCCTCCTGTTTTCCTACTTTTTTGCGGATAATCACCTGAGAAGAGCCAGAGGTAGTTGGTTTATTCGTGGCAAGCTCCGGATTAACAGGGGCCTTCGTGGAATTAGCTTTAGTTTTTCCCCCGATATCAAATGGATTACCTTTAGGCTTTGAATCCGAAGGATCAACAATGGCAATGGAAGGTTCCGGCGTAGATGAGCCGGGTTCGGGGCGATTAAGATTAAAGGGGTTGTCGGATGCTTTATCGGTATCCGCAGGTGGATTAGGGGTTTCGATGGGTTCGGGTGAGTTCACCGGCGGGGCAACTATCTCAGTTGGTGTTACTTCTTGTTCTTTTGGCGTTTGTTGCTTCCTATTTTTTAATTCAAAAGGATTGTTACCCTGGGATAACAGGGAGCCAATGATGGAGAAAAACAGAAATATGGATAGTAAAAGTGATCTCATTGGTGCAAAAATAGAACTTTAGACGTTTTCATCAATGAATTTATTATAAGAAAGAATAATTTATTTGAGGGGTGAGATGATTTGTTGGCTTTTGCCTTTATTGATTATACCCTTATTATTCATGCAGGCTGGCCATTCTCTATTCAATTACCCTTTAAGTCTCCAATGAAGGATAGAAGAGATACTCATTGTTAATAGCCTGTTAATGAGCTGGAAGTCAAACACTAAACTTTAACTTAGTCTGTTTTTTTGCGTATAATACTATTCTTATGAATAATAGTACCATCATGCGAATTGCGATCCTCGGGGCGCTGGCGATCACCGGCATCCTGATCATCCAATCGTATTGGGTCATGCGAGCCTGGGATCAAAAAGAGCAGGATTTTAACCGATCGGTGCAGATTGCCCTGCGAAATGTTGCTTACCAACTGGATAGCCTGAAAGAAGGAAACGGCCTGCCAGCCCAAAACCTGGTGACCCAGTCCTCCAGCAATTATTTCGTCGTCAATATCAATTCTGAGATTAACCCTAATTTGCTGGAGTATTACTTACGGACTGAATTCGAACCCCTGGCACTGGGAGAAGACTTGG
>CBDUIU010000200.1:0-7002 GCA_965367335.1 uncultured Saprospiraceae bacterium | reverse complement strand
CAGATAAAAAGGGCTATGGTACAAGGGCAGATCATTGCCGGAGTTCCCGTATGGAAAGCCTTGACTGGCAGCAAATTTCCAGGTACTCCTTTTATCGTTTTTCCGGGCAATGTAGGAGATCATACCGGATTGGCTCAGGTTATTCAACAACTTCATGCTTAATCATTGCTTATGAAATTTAAAGGTAGGTACGTCGTAGTAGTAGGCATGTTCATTCTGGCTCTGCTGTTGTACATCGACCGGGTGTGCATCTCGGTGGCCAAAGATGCGATCAGTGGTGATCTTGGGTTGAGTGACAAAGCCATGGGATGGGTGCTTTCCGCTTTTGCGCTGGGGTATGCCCTGTTTCAGGTACCCAGCGGCATGCTGGCTGATCGATTGGGGCCCCGAGCGGTGCTGACGGCCATCGTAAGTATCTGGTCAGCTTTTACGGCTTTCACAGGAATGGTGTGGAATTATGTTTCCTTATTGCTGGTTAGGTTTTTGTTTGGCGCAGGAGAAGCAGGTGCGTTCCCCAGTATGTCCCGGGTCACCTATTCCTGGATACCGATCCGGGAAAGGGGCATCGTTATCGGACTTAATTTTTCAGGTTCCCGGCTGGGCGCAGCTTTTGCCCTGCCCTTTGTGGCCTGGCTGATTACAGCTTTTGGGTGGAGGAACGCCTTTTTTATTCTGGGTGGTATCGGCATTGGCTGGTCGCTGTTGTGGTGGCTGGGTTTTCGGGATCTTCCGGAAGAACATCCCCGACTCAGTGAAGCGGAAAAAGAGGAGATTCTGCAAGGTCGGCAGCAGGATGAAGCGGGGGCTTCCGAAAAGGTGCCCCTAAGGAAGCTGCTGTTATCCAAAAATATGCGGATTGCCATAGTGCAATATTTCTGCAGTAATTTCACTTTTTTCTTTGCCCTTACCTGGCTTTTTCCGCACCTTAAGGAAACCTACGATTTAAATACGATGGATGCCGGATGGTACGCCATTGCGCCCTTCATAGCGGGCGCCTTTGGCAACTGGGTATCGGGAGCTCTCGTAGATCGTATGTATGCCGGGGGCAACTGGAACCGGTCGCGTAGTTTACCGGCCATGATCGGTTTTGGCCTGGCAGCCGTGGGGATGATCGGCAGCGTATATATGACCACTCCCCTGACGGCAGTAATTTTCTTAAGCATTGGCATATTTGGTGCGGATATGACCCTTTCTCCTTCCTGGGCACTGTGCGTAGATATTGGTAAAAAGAGTTCCGGCGCCGTATCAGGTACTATGAATATGGCCGGCAATATCGGCTCGTTCCTTACGGCTCTGGCTTTTCCCTATCTGGCTGCCTGGACGGGCTCGGTGAATTACTTTTTTTATATTGCTGCGCTGTTGAATATCCTTGCAATGTACTTGTGGTCGAAGGTGAAAGCGGATCAAGGCCTGGTTTATTAAGAATACGAAATTAAGAATGACCATGTTTAGAGTTGTATGCATAGGGGCCGGATACTTTGCAAGATTTCATGTGGAAGCATGGAAACGGATGCCGGGTGTAGAGCTGGTGGCCATTTGTGATCATGAGCAGGCGAAAGCAGAGCGTCTTGCTGCCGAGTTTCAGGTCGGGAATGTATTTACCTCGATTGAACAGGTAACGGAATCACTATCCTACGACATCGTTGATATCATCACCCCGCCGAAAACCCATCTGTCCCTGTGTTTGTACGCGGCCGCTCATGGCAAACACATCATTTGCCAAAAACCCCTGGCCCCGGAGTTTAAGGAAGCGCAGGAGCTGGTGTCCAAAATGCAAGCTTCCGAAGTGCGTTTCATGGTCCATGAGAACTTCAGGTTTCAACCCTGGTATCGAAAAATTAAGAACCTGCTGCAGGAAGGAATAATCGGAGATGAGATCTTTTCGATCAATCACCGGATGCGCACCGGTGATGGGTGGTCTGACAGAGCATATCTTGAGCGACAACCCTATTTCAGGAAAATGCCCCGTCTGCTGATCTACGAAACGGGCATTCATTTCGTGGATGTTTTCCGATTTTTACAAGGGGAAGTAAGGTCCGTTTATGCCCGCCTCAGAAAACTGAACCCGCATATAGTCGGGGAGGATGCCGGTTTGGTCTGGTTTGAATTTGAAAATGGTTGCCAGGGAATCTTAGACGCCAATCGCTACAATGAGCCAAGAACTAAGAATCCCAGATATACCTTTGGGGAAATGCTGATAGAGGGTAAAAAAGGGACGATCAGACTGGAGGAAAGTGGCGCCATCTTCCTTAAAGAACTAGGCGCGCAAGAGATCGAAATTGCTTATAGCCATAAAGACATCAATTTTGCCGGGGATTGTGTCTTCTTCACCCAACAACACTTCCTTCATTGCCTCCAAACCGGGGAAGCCTTCGAAACAAATGGTCCGGACTACCTCAACAATCTGCTTCTCCAGGAAGCCATCTATAAAAGTGCGCAAAACCAGGTGGAGGTGACTTTAGATAGCTAAGTTGCGATGCAACTTTGAAGAGGGTAGAGCGTCTTTACTCGGATTTTTTCCACACCCCACTCTCAGCGGTGATCGGTACATCCCAGCACGAGGAATAGTAGATAGTTTTTGGACATATTTAAGCGTGGTTTTTTATTTTTTACACAACCCCTAGTGGTTTAAGTTACAAGTAGATCCATAATTTAGACGCGGTAAATTTTCGTCTAATCGAGCCGGAGGTTCGGGATCGTAGCCAAAGCTACGAAGCCCGGTTCTTCGGGGAAGAGTAGGCGGAAAAGGACAAGTATAAATGTGGAGATATTTGCAACTTGGACCCCTAGCTAATCGTTGACTATGCTGCTTCATCGTGACAATTTAGGAAATTATTAGAAGGGAAAGGGCAAAGTAAAGGAGTACAATTCCACGCATTGTTATTCCAATCCGTTATACGGCATCTTCTTTTGCCTTACCGCAAGGTGACCAATTGTTAGATACGAGTCGTTATGTGGTAACATCGACAACTTTATTGTTTGGAGTAACCGCATCGGAAGACGGCTTTGGTGCACAAGAGGGGAAATTACAGTGGTATGAAGAAGATTTTCTACCTTTCATGAAAATTTTAATTAGTGCCGATTTCTAAAGTAAGGCGAAAAGAGGTTGATTCCCTTAAAGATATCGAGATCATTAAACGGATCCTTGATCAGGGGGAGCGAGATCTGCTGGAAGTGATCTACGACCGGTATGCTGCTAAAGTCTACTATAAATGCCTCGGGATTGTGGGGCAAAAAGCGACTGCCGAGGATATGGCACACGATGTGATGGTTAAAATCCTCATTAATCTTTCCACGTTTCGGGGAAAAGCAGATTTTTCATTTTGGGTACATTCCATTACCTATAATCACTGTATGGATCATCTGAAGCGCAAAAAAAAGTTTAGGACGGAGGATATTGAGATAAGTGCTTACCAACACGTCTCAACGGAAGAGATAGAGTTGGAAAACAAGATCCTCCGCGATTTGCAACTGACGCAATTGGAGACCTTACTACAAGAGTTGCGGCCAGACGATAAATTGATCCTGATGATGCGGTACCAGGATAGTATGTCGGTCAAACATATTGCCCGGACCCTTAAAATTAGCGAAAGTGCGGTAAAAATGCGTTTAAAAAGAAGTAGAGATCGATTAGCAGAACTCTTAAAAGTAGCACAGGATGATACCAAATAACGAGGATAACGACATCCGGTCCAATTTAGAAGAACAATTCAAGAAACTATTCTCGGAAGATCCTGCTCCGGAAGAGATTAAAGAAGAGGTATTTAATACCATTGATTCCCTGACCTTTCTTGGAGATCTCGCTGATTTGTTTACAGCCAAGTTTGGGCAGACGGAAAGTGAATTATTGGATCTGTTGCAGGAACCGGATAAATCTCAGGAAGAAGAATAAAAAAATTAGCTAAATAAGGTGACCGATTTTTGTTGGCCAGTCTTTGTTCTTAAACAAGACACAATGATGTATCTGGTCGTCACCTCACAATTATCATCCGCCGGGTCTGTCGCAGAAATATTGTGGATAGGCTTTTCAATCTGTTTGACGTTTCTTTTAGTCACTCTGACGAGAGGGAATGTAAATAAAAAGCGCAGGCATAAGCTGTATCCGCATGAGCATCCGACAATGGGTGCGTTGAGGGGCAGTAATTTTAAACGGAATAATGGTCGATTTACTGCAGTTTAAAGCCACTTTCGCTAACTGAAAAACAAGTGCTATTTATGGAAGAGCTTACCAATTGGTCACAGTTATTTTTTGATTCCCTCCGTAGTTTCGGACAATCCTTTATGATGGCGATGCCGCGTGTGCTGGGAGCTATTTTGATCGTATTTCTAGGTTGGCTATTTGCCCGGGTACTTTCCAGTGGGGTGAAAAAACTGCTAAAAACAGTAAAGTTTGATCATTTAGCGGATCGGATCAACGCAGGGAGCTGGTTGGAAAAAGCCAATATTAAAATGGCTCCAAGTGTGCTGATCGGTAAATTTATTTATTGGGTACTTCTGTTATTGGTAATTATTACCGCTGCTGATACCCTGGGATGGACTGCCATCTCTCTGGAAATTTCTAAATTATTAGGTTACTTACCCAATCTACTGGCAGCCGTTATCTTCTTTGTGATCGGTATTTATATTGCCACTTTTGTTAAAGATGTTATCAGGGGGGCCACCAAAACACTGGGTATCAGTACCGGGCGGATCATTAGTAGCTTCGTATTTTACCTGTTGTTTTTGTTAATCACACTAACCGCACTTGACCAGGCCGGAATCGATACCACTATAATAACTTCGAATCTGCTCTTGATTATTGGGTCGATTATGGCCGCTGCTGCAATCTCCTACGGGCTGGCCTCCAGAGACGTATTAGCCAATATACTGGCGGCCTTCTTTAGCCGGAAAACCTTTCGGAAAGGGCAAATCATTGAAATCGACGGACAGCGGGGTAAGATTGTTGAAGTAACTAATGTAGCTGTCATCCTGAAATTAAATGAAGAAGAACAACTTGTGGTGCCGTCCCATCAACTCATCACAAAACAAATAAAGATTATTAAGCTATAACCGGTTTTTTTATAACGGGGCATGAATAAAAAATCAAAAAAAACTGTGACCGATTTTTAAATCATAGTCTTTATTCCGGAACACACAAATTGGTGTTGCCTTTTGGAAACAGCTTCTTAGGCGTATCCTTGATTAGCGCTACGATCTTGTTCTTCCTGGTACTGATCAAAGGCCGGCCTAATTTTTCTTAACCAAACTAATTTAAAACTCACAATAATGAAAAAGCTGACGTTGGCACTCGTTGTCACCCTGGGAGTAGTCTGTACGGCTTATAGCCAATATATGACCATCAATTACGATCTGGAAAAAAACTACTTTAATGAAGGACAGCCCTTACCAGCCGAAAAGACGCTGATGTTCACGGGGCTGGTGCCGCAGGGTGTGGATATTATCGAGATCAGCATCCTGCCGTCCAAAGCGAAGAGCGACAAAGATCGCTTCTATCTGGCTTCGTGGAAAGACTTTGATAACAATGCGAACACGAATTACAGCCTGGCTGTCAACTACCGTCTGAAAGCCTCTGCACAATACGATTTCCGCCTGGACTTTTTTCAGGAGATGAGCCCGGCATCACAAAAACAACTGACCCAACAGATTATTGACCAGGTAACGGCCTATCTGGACGCCAACATCCAGATGAAAGGACAAAGCGTGACCATGGCCAGAAATGAAAAGAAAATGGTCGCCGATCTGGAAGAGATCATCAATACTGCTTTGCAGGACTATCGCAATCAGAATGACCTGGGTTTCTCCGGTCTGTCCAGTACGGTACGTCAGAAGCTGGCTAATCTGGAAGCGATTGCGTTTGACAAGCTGCCCAAAGACGGTACCGCTCAGGTGGAGCAAGCCCAACGTCAGGATGTCCTTACGGATAAGATCATCGATCTGAAGAATGTCATCCGTATAGAGGTCAGTGAACTGATGAGCAGCCCCTGGAGCAAACTGGGCATCAGCCGTTTTGTAGACGACTACGAAACGGAGCAAAAGAAAGGGACTTTCTCCCTGAGTCTGGGCTATGGCGGCGTTTTCCTGGATGGCAAACTGGATAACCTATCTTATGGTTCTTCTCCGTATGCCGGTCTGGCTTTCCCCTTGAGTAACAGCACCATTGCCCCGAAATTCCTGCGGAATTCCTCCCTGGTACTAGGCGTATTCTTCAACGACTTTGAAGACCAAAACGGCAATACCGTCAGTGGTATGATCTTTGATAAACCGATCTATCTGGGCCTGGACTACAAACTCTTTGAGTTCGTTCGCTTCAATGCCGGAGCTGTAGCACTGGAGAAAAGCTCGACTATCTCCGGTAGTGATATCATCACTAAAGAAACATTTTTCCGCCCATTCGTGGGTTTAAGTGCCCGGATCGATCTGTCGGTGGGATTGGGTAAATAAGTGGCAATCATTCAGGTATTGGGAGGTGGACGGATCAGCTTTGGTCCTTTAGTTAAAAAGGAAGGCAGAAAGAGTAGCGCTATAATCGGAAAATGGGTTTAAAATAATATCCTAAGGGTTGGCAGTAAGAATGCCAACCCTGTCTTATTTTTCTTACCTTTCAACAAATAAACTTATCCCTGCATGGAGCAGTTTCAGCAATACTTTGAGAATCCGATGTTTCAAAAACTGCTAGCAGTTATCATTGGTGCTTTTATTATTTTCGCCCTCGGCGGATTTATAAAAAATATCATTCCCCGCTACATCAAAGAAACGAATAGCCGGTACAAGACCCGGAAATTCATCAGCTATATCAGCTATTTCCTAATTGTGATCCTGATCATGGTGATCTATAGCAGCCAGTTATCGGGCCTGACGGTCTTTTTAGGGGTGGCTGGAGCTGGTATCGCTTTTGCCTTACAGGAGGTTATTGCCAGTATTGCCGGCTTCATTGCTATCAATTTTTCAAATTTTTATAAAGTAGGAGACCGGGTAATGCTCGGAGGCATCAAAGGCGATGTG